>JAUXCK010000185.1 GCA_030618925.1 Desulfobacteraceae bacterium | reverse complement strand
TGTAAAAATAAAAGACGTGGGGTATCCTCTATCTTCTAAAGTGACATATTATGGACTCGACAGCTGGACAGACTTCAAGGTTAAAGTATATGGGTATTTCAAACCGGCTTTTTTCGCGGAGAACATCACCCTTCTTGTCAGAAATGTATCTGTGATAACAGGAGAGGGGCTGACAGCACAATACATGGAGGAAACAGTCACTTATGACAAATGGACAATCTCGGGAAAATTAATGTACGGAACCAAGGACCCTGAATTTAAAAATGACCCCCCAATGAACACACTGATCTTTCCATTATATTGGCCATTAGACTGGATAGACGCACCATATGACGCCATTGATAACAGAGGCTATCAGCTTGCCGGCGAATTCACGGTGACGACGCATGGGGGGGAAATCGATACCCATAAAATGGACATGAATTACCTGCAGAGAATCAATGACGGGGGTGACATAACCCTGGAAATCGATGGACTGCTGTGTGTTCCCGGAACCCATGTGTGTATAAATATAGCAACCCCTGACACTGGCGGTCCTGGAGAGAGAGAAATGATTGGTCGAGACCAGAGTGGGTCGTGGACATCGGGCAGAATAATGATGGGCGAAATTGATGAATCTTATCAGGTTGATTTCAGCCAGGTCCAGGGCGAACCTGTTGCCAGCTTTTCAAACAACCCGCCTGACGATGAATGGGTTGTCGAGGACTGGCAGGACCAACTCGACCCCTACTGACCCTGATACGATTTTAAAATGAATCTATAAATCCAACTCAGTGAGCCCGCTTTGAAAAGCGTATCTAACGAGTTCTGCTGTATTGCTCAAATCAAGTTTTTTCATGATATTGGCCCGATGACTTTCCACGGTTCGGATACTGATACCAAATATTTCC
The DNA here is from genome assembly GCA_030618925.1 of Desulfobacteraceae bacterium. Lineage (GTDB taxonomy): Bacteria > Desulfobacterota > Desulfobacteria > Desulfobacterales > SURF-7 > JAUXCK01. The sequence goes on along the minus strand of JAUXCK010000185.1, from coordinate 5,307 downwards.
GCGATATCTTTATTGGACTTCCCTTCTGCGATCAGCTTTACGATCTCCTTTTCACGGGTGCTCAGCGGTTCGACAAGAGACTGAATGTTCCCCTTGCTGATTTCCAACAGATCTTCCGACACTTCACTTGCAAGCAGTCTGGTGACATACACATCCCCTTTTCGGATTGTATCGATGGCCGCGATCAACTCAAGATCTGAATCTTCCTTTAACAGATACCCCCGGGCACCTGCGGAAATCGCGTGGTGCAGATATTCTTTTGTTTTGTGCATGGTTAAAAACAGTATCTGCGTCTGGGGATAATGGCTTATGATCTCACGGGCTGCTTCGATGCCGCGACGACCCGGCATGGAGATATCTAACAAAACCATGTCAGCACTGACTTTTTCCATAAGCGATAAAAGCTCAAACCCGTCGCTCGCCTCTCCGACAACCTCAAGGCCCGGCACTTCGTTAATCAACCGTTTCATGCCCTGCCTGAAGATTTTGTGATCATCTGCTACAATGATGCGATAGTCAGTCGTCATCTTATGCCTCCGCTTTGGTCATTGGAACTTTCAACTCAATCCGGGTTCCTGCCTGTACTTGACTCTGGATCTCAAAAACACCACGCAGCATATTGGCCCGTTCATCAAGGGCAGCCAAACCAATACCCCTTTCATCAATATTAAGGTTTTTTGCCTCCTCAACATCAAAACCTTTACCATCATCATCCACTACAAAAACCACGCTGTCTTGTTCGATTTTTACACATACCTTGACCAGACTGGCTTCTGCGTGTTTCCCAATGTTGTTGAATATCTCCTGGAACATTCTGTATATATTGGTCTGTTCCTCAATTGAAAATAGAAAATCAATATTGTCCAAATCAAGGTAAACCTGAATATTGTACCGCCTTTGAAATCGTTCGATCAACCAGCTGATGGCTGCCGACAGGCCGAGGTCTTCCAGAATAGACGGGCTCAAATCCCTTGACAACCGGCGAACATTTTCAATCACCTGGTCGATGTCCTGAATCGTGTCTTTGCACTCACCGGACGCAGAATGGCCGTCTTTCGACAATATCGTTTCAATAAGTCTAAACCGGTGCTTCAGCAAGGCAAGACCCTGTCCTAATTCATCATGTAATTCTATGGAAAGTCGTTTCCGTTCCATTTCCTGTGCTTTAAAAAGCTGTCCGGAAAGAAACCGCAATGTCTTTTCTGAGTCTACCAGGGCGGACTGCCTTTTGCTCAATGACTCAGACATCTGATTAAACGCCTGTGCCAGCCTGCCGATCTCGTCTTCTGTCTCAACAGATATTTTTTGGACACTCCCTGCTTCTCCCAGGGTTTTGACCCCTTCGGTTAATCGATAAAGGGGCTGCGTAACCCCCCTTGCCAAAAAGAAGGCAACCACAGACCCGATGACCAGGAAAATAATCCAGATAAGAATACTTTTGAGGATCAGGGCCCTAACCTGCATTATCAGATTCTTTCTATCCAGAAAGATATTGATAAATCCAATGATGCGCTCCCTGTCATTGGACATGGTTTCAAACAATAAAGCATCATCGGTTAAAAAGCCTGCTTTTATAACCACAGGTGATCCAAACACATAATACGCTTTGAACTCCATGGAATAAGGAGTGTTCCATGGTCTAAATCCTTCCTGATTTATTGTTGATGCTTCGACTGCAGGAGTCCTTCCAATTTGTGTTAACAGCCCGCCATCCGCATTATATACCGCAACCCCCAAGACACCTTCAACCTTAGTGACGCCGGCAACAGCTTTATTAAGCAACTCTCTATTTTCTGAATACACACCGATGACCGAGGTGTCGGCAAAAACCTTAACCAGCACCATCCCATTTTTAATCAGGGCCTGGGTCTCGGCATTTGCCTGGTTGCGAACGAACAGTGCAGTAAAAGAAATAGAAATAAAAAAGATGAGCCCCATAAGCAATACAAAAACCTTAACAAAGAGTTTCTCATTAAAATTTTTTATTAAACTAAAATCCATTTCTTCCCTCTGTATCAGACAGGGCTGAGCTTTCGTGCTGCTAGGGTCTGGCTCTTTTTCTTATTCCCTGATCAATGTCTATCCCGAACTTTTCTGCGATCTTATCGTTAATGAATATTACCGCCTTCCTGGCGTCCATCCGTTGACTCCCTTTGTTACCCCCGGCCTTGAGTATCTGCTCAGCCAGCTCCCCTGCCTGCATGCCGATGTCAAATGGATCCATAGTCACTGCAGCCAGAGCACCCATTTTCACATACTTTTCTGAGAACGACAGGATCGGTTTTCTATGTTTAAAGGAAGTCAGCAGCAAAAAATTGACCGTTTCCGGTGTAATCACTGATATATCCGGCAGTATCCAGAAGGCATCCACCCTTGGCTCCAGGTGCTGAAATTTTGCAGGGCCCTCTTTTGGATGATAAATCACCTCTGTAAGTATATCGACCCCTGCTTTTTTTGCAGCATTCACCGCTTTTTTTACAAAATAACCAGACCTGTCCGGATGGTATACAAGGCCGACTGTCTTCATCTCAGGTAAAATTTTCAAAAAGATGTTTATCTGCATTTCATAGGGAACATGAATGCTGACCCCGGAAACAGGGTCCTCCGGGGTCAGTATGGATTCAGGATTCAGAATCATCATATAGACTATCGGTATGTTCTTGATTGTTTTAATTTTTGACAGGCTTGTGGTTCCCACGGCAAGCAGCAAGTCTGGATTGAGCTGTGCTATTTTTCGCGCTATTTTCGCATCGGTCATGCCGGAAATAACAAGGTCTTTGACTTCAGACCTGCTCGCACTTTTAAATCCCCTCATGGCTTCCTGGAAGGGGCGAATCCTTATATTTTGAACAGCAACAACTGTATCTCCGTGCGCTACTGCGCCGAAGCTTGAAAGGATAAAAAGAAAAATTATGTGGGAAAAAAAACGTCTCATGAGAACTAATAACTTGAATAAATTACGCTAAACTGATAAATACTATCGAAAAATGGTATCATACGAATGAATCATATGTATAGATTTTTCTTGAAAAAAAATGTTTTTTTGCCATGTCTCTTTCTATTACTGGTATGTACCTATGGGACAGCCACCGCCCAGACAGACAATGACATGGACACTTTCCTCATGTATTATGAAGAAAAAGACCTGGTTATTTCCTCGACCCGCAGTTTAAAGCCCGCATCTCAGGCAGCAGAAAACATCACCGTGATCCACAAAGAAAATATAGAAGAGATAAATGCCCATACAGTGGCGGAAGTTCTGAAACGGGAAACCGGCCTTTTTGTGCAGCTTTATCACATGGATTTTGCCGCCACTTCCCTTATCGAAATTCAGGGCGCTTTCTCAAGACATGTACTGGTGCTCCTTGACGGGATCACATGGAACAACCTTTCAACCGGTTCTGCCGAAACCCTGACGATTCCTGTGGGGATCATCGACCGCATCGAAATCATTAAAGGTCCTGCTTCCTCGGTATGGGGGTCCTCTTTGGGGGGTGTAGTCAATATCATCACAAAACCTGCCGGGACCACAAAAAAGCCCCAAGGCATGGTCATGGCCAGCTATGGTCAAAACAGAATTCAGGACTTTCGGGCCGATATGTCAGGAAAGGTGGGCGCTTTTGGATATTATCTTTATGCCGGAAGACAGGATTCTGATATGCTCGTCACCAATGAACCCTTTACGAGCAACAGCTTTTATTCAAAAGTCAATGTTCAGCTGTCTAAAAATATAACTGCCGGTGTGACCGGGGGGATCAGCAACCCCAGTTTTGGACTTGGAGATGGATTCATCTTCTATAAACCCTTCGACGAATTGACCAGAATACCGGTACATCAAAAAAATAGTATCGATACCTTTTTCCTAACTTCCTATCTTGATACGCAACTCTCCGAAAATCTGAACTTTACCATAACGCTGAATCGATTTTTAAATAACTATAATCAAACGTATTTTTACAAACCATCAGACAGTTTCCAAGATTTGCCCTATATCGGTGAAAGCAATTTTGATGAAATGTCGACCAAGGGAGACGGAAAACTCGTCTGGTCACAGGGCACACACACAGTGGTTGTGGGCATAGAATTTGAAAACAACAACCTTGAGCAGATTGGTTTGATCGAACCCCCGCTTTCCGGTCCCGAACAAGACGTTTCGAGGATCCACTCCGGTCTTACAAAAGAAGCCATATTCATTAATGACACGGTTGTCCTGGAAAGGCTATCCATTGTACCGGGCATCCGATTTGACCACAACAGTTTGGGCCAGTCATTTCTCAGCCCAAGCCTTGGCATGACATACAAGCTCTCCTCATCTTCAATTCTAAAGGCCTCTGTGGCCAGGGGATTTACGACCCCCAGCTTCATCTTTGTATCCGGCGACACCTGGACATATGATCCAAACCCTTCGCTCATTCCTGAGAATGTCTGGTCTTTTCAGGCAGGGATTGAATCCTCCAGCGTAAAGTATTTAACAATTAAGGCCGCTCTGTTCGGGCATGATCTAAAGGATGCTTTCAAGGAAACAATTAGTGACGACGGCATCCTGGTCATCAACAATGGAGAGACTTCCAGCAAGGGCGCTGAACTGGAACTGGAAACAGATCCGTTTTATAATTTGTCCCTTATGACCGGGTTTGCATACGTCAATATCGACGCGTCATCAGAGTCTGAAGACGAGAGCAGGTATGGCGTAAACATCGGGATCCGGTATGATGATTCAAAATCGTTTAATGCCCTGTTATTTGGTCATTATGAAAAAAGGCAGATGTCTATTATTAACACCCTGCCGAATGAGGAAATCAACAGTTTTGTCTGGGATCTGCATGTCAATAAAAACATTTATGACAACCACAACATTCTCGCAAAGATCTTCCTGACAGCCCATAACATATTTAACAGTACACAGTCACACTATGAAACATATCACGACATCACGCCGGAAGGATGGATCGAGGCTGGAATAACCCTGAAATACTAACCCGGTACAGGCCAAATCAGGAAAGGGGAAAAAGAGCCTGATGCAGAAAAGCAGGGCCTAAAGACCATGCTGGATACGCTGGGAGGGTGCTTTTTGGCGGAAGAAACAATGAGCCATATGAATGACTGCATGGGACTATTGAGCTTATCACAAGCGACTTGATTCAAAAGGGATATTAAAAAAATAAGAAAACTTTAAACAGCGATAGATTGAAATAATGAAAACCCTTAATACAATGGATACAGGGTCAATGCCTTTAAAATGTGATCTGCAATTTCTTTAAGGGAGTTGTGGATAAAAAAATGGCCTCCTGAAAAAATATGACTGGT
>JAUXCK010000213.1 GCA_030618925.1 Desulfobacteraceae bacterium | reverse complement strand
GGCTCACAGAACGACATGGCTACGATCCGACTTCCCTGGGATTGATTGACAAAATCCCACCCGATCATATCATCGATATACCCGTTGTTGTCGTCATCCTTTCCGTTGTCCGGGATTTCATCTGAATTGTGCCAGAGGTTTTCCTGCAGGTCCTGGTGGGAATAATCAAACCCCATATCAATGATAGCGATAATGACATCAGGGCTGCCGGACTCCACTTCCCATGCCCGGGTGGCCTGGATGTCCGAGCCTTCAAAGAACGTGTTCTGCAGGCCCCACTGCCTTGGAAAAAAACGGTCATTGGGGATATCCTGGGTTTGTGTCACATAATTGGGCTCACATTTTTCCACAATGTCATGGTCTGCCAGAATGGCGACGATGTCAGACACCGTGTCGGCCGGGGACAGTTCAAGCACATAGTAATTGATCTGAGGGATTTTTTCACGCACAGTCAGATTGTGGGAAGCGATCAGGTCCTTAATGTCTTTTTCAGAAGCGGTTGTGTCAAACTTAACAACCACCTGGTGTTTGATGTAGGGTTCCATGTCATCTGCATGTGTGACCCCTGATGACAGGAGATAGAAGAGAACAACAAGAATGTATTTGGCCAGTTGCATTTTTTGCAGGTGACCGGAAAGGGTGCCTTTTGAAATGCCGAGTTTTCTGGCGGCATGGGTTTGATCATTGCCTGATCGTTTCATGGCTTCAAGGACCAGCAGGTTTTTGATCTGCCTGATGGTGGGCAATTTTTTGGAAAATTTTAGGTCCGGCATAATAGCTCCTCCCTGATGGGGATGACGATGTTAAAAAATAGTGTGCTTTTTGGCGTGCGTGCTTTGTGGAGTGAGTGTTTATTTGAGCAAGGAGGATGCCAAACAGAGACACATATAATAACAGACTGAAAATATTGAAAAAAACAATTGATGACGGCGTTAATCCCGGAAGAAAAAGGGCGAAACCCAGGTTGCGGTTATGTGGGGGAGATGGAATTAAAATTTAGTATTATCAATATGTTAAATATGACAGCAATCCTTGCTTCAATAGAAAAAAAATTTGCGGGGTTTTGATGGCGGAATTGGAGATGTTGATGATTAGATCCCGGTATGGTATCTGTTACCTGACGTCTGGTTTTCTCATCATCTTGGAAAGTATAATTTATGGATCATTATAACCTTAAGGCACCTTATTTTTTACTCCTGCTGTCAGGGGTTCTTTTTTTTTGTTTTTTCGTGAACCTGGGGAATGTGCCCCTTTTTGACGAGGACGAAGGGGCGTATTCAGAAGTGACGCGTGAAATGCTGGAAAGTAAGGATTTTCTCACACCCCGTTTAAACGGCGAACCCTTTTTCCATAAACCGCCCATGATTTACTGGGTTCAGATGGCAGGGGTCAGCCTCCTGGGGTTAAATGAGTTTGCCCTGCGTCTTCCCTCGGCCCTGGCTTCTTTGTTGTGGGCACTGGCATTGTATGGTTTTACCAGACGATATTTTAAGGCGCACACTGCCTGGTATGCCGTGTTTTTTATGGCTGTTTCCCTTCAGACAGGCATCATTGCCAAAGCGGCGATTGCCGATGCGTTGCTCAATCTGTTTATCACTCTGACCCTGTTCTGTTGTTATCTGTTTTACGAACGAAGGGACAAAAAATATGTCTACCTGACCTTTTTGTTCATGGGCCTGGGTTTTCTCAGCAAAGGCCCCATAGCCATTTTGATTCCCCTTGTCACAACTGGTTTGTTTTTTTTGGTAAAAAAACAGATGGGCGCCTGGGCCAGGGCCATCTTTAATCCAATTGGATGGGGGATTTTCCTTATTGTATCACTTCCCTGGTATGTGGCCATGGGCATGACGCATGGCCGGGGTTTTATTGATGAGTTTTTTTTGACACAAAATATCAACCGGTTTCAGGCCTCATTTGAAGGGCATTCAGGCTCGGTGCTGTATTACATTCCGGTCATACTGGTCGGAATGTTACCCAACACTGCTTTTTTGATCAAGGCGATCGCAGGTGCAAGAAAGCTTTTGCAAAAGGATGTGAATCTGTTTTTGTTTATCTGGTTTATATTTGTTTTCATTTTTTTCTCCCTGGCCGGTACCAAGCTTCATCATTATGTTGTCTATGGCTATGTGCCGCTCTTTATTTTTATGGCCCAGGCGGCTGATGAAGTCAAACATTCCGCCACCCAGCTTGTATGGCCCATGGCCTTTCTTCTGCTGTTATTCTTTCTGCCGGAAATCGCCGCCCGTATGCAGCCGGCAATTGGTGATGATTTTGCTAAACATGTGGTGGAAAGCGCATTGCCTCTGTTCGGTCTTAAGTATAAAATTATTTTAGGGGGGGCATTTTTATTGATCACAGCCCTTCTATTCGTAAAATCAGCACCAAGGATGGCGAAAACCATACTATCCGGATTAATTTTTGTGGCTGTTATTAATCTTTATATCCTCCCCATTGCAGGCAGTATCATGCAGCAGCCTGTTAAAGAGGCCGCCCTGCTGGCAAAAAAACACAATATGAAAGTCATTATGTGGGGAATGAATTATCCATCCTTTTTTGTCTACCGGCAGCAGTTGGATGAAAAAAGAAAGCCCCGGTCCGGGGACATTGTCATATCCAAAATCACCCGATTGGCCCATGTGGAACGCTATGAAATATTATATCAAAAACATGGCATTGTCCTGTTCCGTATCATTGAGTTGTGACGCCAAACCGGGTAATAATTGTGTTCCCGGATCCCCATGGTGTTCTGATGTTGTCTCCTGAAACCGGTTTAAACCCGAGTCGGTTTCAGACCGGAATTGGTTTATAAATTGATCATCACAATATACAACATACTCCTCTTTTTTGTGTTAATACTCGGATTGCCTCTGATTATTCCGCTGGTCCTTTTCTCTGAGAAACGGCGCAAGACCATTTTACACAGGCTTGGCCTGTTCAATCCGGCCGGGGCAGGTCGACACGGTATGCAAAAGCCTGTCAAAAGCCGGCCGGTTTGGATGCATGCCCTTTCAGTGGGGGAGGTTCTATCCGCCGTACCGCTCGCAGAGAGGCTGAAGAAGTGCATCGGCAGCCGAGATTTTTATTTTTCTGCATCCACAAAAACCGGCTATGCCATCGCTGAAGAGACAATGAAGGAGGTTGCGGACACTGTTTTTTTCTTTCCTTATGATCTGATCCCTTCCGTCAGGCGCAGGGTAAAACAGATTGATCCGGCAATGGTCATTATTGTTGAAACAGATATCTGGCCTAATTTTTTAAATGAAATGAAAAAGAAACAAATTCCGGTTTTGCTGGTGAATGCCAGACTGTCGGAAAAATCATTTGCAGGCTACAGACGGCTCTGGTTTTTTCTGGGGCCTCTGTTTTTAACATTTAAAATGATCTGTGTGCAGACACAAAAGGATGGAAACAGATTCAGAGCCCTCGGGGTTCCGGAAGAACAAATAGTGCTGACGGGAAATGTCAAATTTGATCAGGAAGAAAATCCAGTTGCCGCCAGTGAACTGGAAGCGTTGAGACAGGCCATGCACATAAGGGGCCCACAGAAAATATTCCTGGCAGGCAGCACCCATGACGGAGAAGAAACAATCCTTTTGGACGCTTTTATCAGGCTAAAAAAAATGTTTCCCAATCTTTTATTGATGGTTGTGCCAAGGGATCCGGGACGCGCTGAAATCGTTTTCCGGTTATTTAAATCAAATGGATTTTCAACAGCTCTGATGAAAGAGTTGAAGGCATCGAGGCCACATAAAGCGCTTGATGTGATTGTTGTTGATGCCATGGGGGTTCTGCGCCGGTTTTATGCATTGGCAGACATCGCCTTTGTGGGGGGGAGCCTTGTGAATGAGGGGGGCCATAATCCACTTGAACCGGCGGTTTTTTCAAAACCAATCCTGTTTGGTCCGGATATGAGCGATTTTTCAGAGATCGCGCATCTCCTGGTTGAGGCAGATGGTGCCATCAGGGTGTCAGACGCGGACAGCATTTTTCACGCCGCAACCCTTTTTATCACTGAAAATGATAAAGCCATGGGCATGGGGGAAAACGCTTTTCACGTGTTTACAGCAAATAGAGGGGCAGTCGAAAATACTTTAAAGATAGCAAACAACTACTTAAAACCGTAACGCCCCATATGAGTACAGGGCGTTGGAAAGTGTGCAGCACGTCACACCTGAAAAGGGGTGATTGAAGATACCATACGGGTGTGTCGGAAGAGGGATTAAGGTGCTAAATAACCCATTAAACAGGATCAGGGCCAGGGTGGCCTCAATAATGGACGATAAGGAGGGGGGGGGCTTTTTTTCATTTACAACGCTTTTCTTCATGATATCGGTCTGTTTTGGCGCAGCTTTAAAACTGCGTGGTTTTTTATATCAAAAAGGATTCTTTAAGACAAACCGGCTTCCCTGCAAGGTCATATCGGTCGGTAATCTGGCAGTCGGCGGTACGGGTAAAACCCCGATGACCCTATATCTGGCAGGTCTTGTTCAGCGGCTTGGATACAGACCGGTGGTGATTAGCAGGGGTTACAAAGGGCGTGCTGAAAAGAGCGGCAGTATTGTGAGCAACGGGAAAACCATTTTAATGACCGCTGAAATGGCCGGTGATGAACCCGTTATGATGGCTGAAAATATGAAGAATGTACCGGTTCTTGTGGGACGAGACAGGTTTAAAATCGGCTTGCTGGCCATGGAAAAATTCAGCCCGGACGTGATCATACTCGATGATGCATTTCAGCATCTGAAACTGTCAAGGGATATCGATCTGGTCCTTTTGGATGACAGGCACCCGTTTGGAAACCATCATCTTCTGCCACGGGGAATTCTGAGGGAACCCGTGTCTGCCCTGGCGCGCGGAAGCGCATTTGTTATGACACGATTCGATGAATCATCAAGTCACCGGCCGGCGCACCAGGAGAATCTCTTCAAGGGAAAACCGATGTTTAAAGCCATGCATACACCCTATGTGTGGCAGCACTCCGTGGCAGATCCAGCGTCTGAATCAACGGTGAATCAGGGCCGTGAATTTATAGAGGACGACCGCTTACGGAATTATACCGTATACGCATTCTCTGGAATCGTTGGGAACAGTGACTTCCGGGGTGTATTGAAGGGGTTTGGATGCCGCCTGGTCGGGTATTCTGAATTTCCGGACCATCACCCCTATACATTCGGGGAACTTGAAGATATTTTCAGGGCAGCGAAAGATGCCGGGGCAGAAGCGCTGGCAACCACCGAAAAGGATTATGCCAGGATTAGGCATCAGCTTTCACTGCCCTTGGATCTCCTGATTGTTGGCATTGAGATGACGTTTGCAGATAAAGAGGATTCCTTTGATGCATTTATAGAGCACCAGCTTTCTCACCTGCCTTGATCCGCCACACCTGCAGAAAATTTTCTTTTCGGGGGGAGGGGATTCTACCCTCAACAGACATTGCTCTGATTTTTATCCTTACCGGTCTTTTTTTTCTTATATAGAAAATCGGGTCATCTGGGCCAGGACAGAGATAAATGGCTGTACCAAAGCCCGGTAACCCATGCCCTCCGGGCGTAATCCAAAACCGGGTCCTTTAGGCCAGGATCCGGCCTTAAAAAATTTCCAAAAAAAGAATGAATATTTAGAAATTAGTCG
>JAUXCK010000282.1 GCA_030618925.1 Desulfobacteraceae bacterium | reverse complement strand
TCATTTTAAGCGCTTCCCTTGTCCATCGCGGGCAAGGGCAACCCGCAGGGCATCACACCTTGAGGCATTGGTAAAAAAGTCCGGCGCAAAGGGCGTCATTTTTCTGATTCAAAAATTCTGCACACCTCATCTCTCTGATTATCCTGTCCTGGCAGATGCTTTGAAAAAGAAAAATATCCCCTGCACACTCATTGAAATGGACGAAACCTGGAGTGTCGAGGGACAGTTCAAGACCCGGCTGGAAGGATTTTTTGAGATGCTTGATTCAACACGTTCGGGTTCAATAACCTATGGAAAAAACGAAAAAGTCAACAAAACGCCTTAAGACAGCCAAAGCACTGAATCAGGTGGTTGCCGAGTACTATCTTGAATGCACGGATGCGGCAAAAACAGGCAAACCCGTCGGTTGGATGCCGCCGATGAATGGCGCTATAGAGATATTCTATGCCATGGATCTCCAGCCCGTGTTTCCGGAGAACTGGTCACCCGTATGTGCGGCCTTCGGGCTTGCGCCTAAAAATTTTGAAATTTCTGAGGGCATGGGATATTCAAGGGATCTTTGCGGATACTTGAGAAATCTCATCGGATATGTTTATGGGCCGATGGACCCCGCTGATATGCCGCTGGGACGGCTGCCGGATCCGGATATCATTATATCACCTGGCGGCGGGTGTATTCCGGTGATGAAAATTTTCCATGTGCTGGAGCAGCGTTTCCCTAATGCCAAAGTTTTTTCAGCCGACCTGCCCCAGATAGCGGTGGGGGAAATTAAAAAACACCATATTGAATATGCTGTGAGTGAAATCCATCGACTTGTCGATTTTCTCTGTGAGGTGACCGGCAGAAAACTGAATTATGACAAATTGATGGAGACAGTCATTCTATCAGATCAAGCCTGCGCCCTATGGGATGAGATCATGAGTTTCCGAAAATACGTGCCGACTCCATTTTCAGCAGCTGAAATAGGCATCATGTTTGTCATGGTGACGCGTCAGGGAACCCGGACAGCAGTGGAATTTCTTACCCGGGTGCGGGATGAGGTGAAAGAACGGGCCAAGAATCACACAGGCGTTATCCCGGACGAAAAGATCCGGCTTTTCTGGGACAATATCCCGTTGTGGTACAATTTGGGCGTTTTTAATTACTTTGAAAAAATGGGAGGGGTAGTGGTTGCAGAAACGTACTCAGCAGCATGGTCGTTAAGGCTCGATACAGACCACCCCTTTAAAGCACTGGCTTTAAAAAGTCTCATGTCCTATCCGCTGGTGTCATGCGTATCAATTGAGCGACGAAAAGAAATGGTGGTTAATGCTTGCCGTGAATACGCTATCGATGGTGTGGTGCTGCATCGCAACAAATCGTGTGTTCCCATTACACTGGGGCAAATGGACATCAAGCGCAAACTCGAAGAGGAGTTGGGAATCCCCTCCGTCATTATCGATGCGGATCATATGGATGAGAGAAATTTTTCAGTGGCCCAATTCCAGACCCGGGCAGATGCCTTTATGGAAATGCTGCTTGATAAAAAATTCGGGCGTTAATCCCCATTGATCAACTCAAGGTAAAGAGTGATGTATAAACAATATTACGGATTTAAAGAACGACCCTTCAAACTGGTTCCGAATCCCGCTTACCTTTTTCTAAGCCGGAGTCATGAAGAAGCGCTGGGACACCTTTATTATGCTGTTCAGCAGGGCGAGGGATTTGTTGAAATTACCGGAGAGGTGGGAACCGGCAAAACCACGCTTTGCCGGATGTTTTTAGAAAAGCTTGATGAAAACACAGAAGCCGCTTTTATTTTCAATCCAAAGCTCGATGCCATACAATTGCTGAAGGCAATCAATGACGAATTTGGCATTCATTCAGGTACGGATAGCATCAAGGAACTGATTGACATCCTCAATTCCTTCCTTCTGGAAAAAAAGAGCGCGGGCAAAAAAGTGATCCTGCTCATTGACGAGGCCCAGAACCTGTCCATGGAAGTGCTCGAACAGTTGCGACTCCTTTCGAATCTTGAAACAACCTTTAACAAACTTCTCCAAATCATTCTTGTGGGGCAGCCCGAACTGGGTGACATGCTGGATTCGTATGAACTGAGACAGTTGGGGCAGCGGATAACACTGAGCTGCCATTTAACCCCACTGACGTCTAAGGAAACCCGTGAATACATCAGGCACAGAATCAGAATTGCTTCCCATAAACCCGGTGTCGACTTTTCCCGGTCCGCTTTTAATGCCATCTACAAGCACACCCATGGTATTCCCCGGCTGATTAATATTATCTGTGACAGGGCGCTTTTAACCGGGTTTAGCCTGGAGAAGAAAAAAATCACCCGGCGCCTCGTCAATTCAGCTGCCAGGGAGCTCGCCGGCAGAAGGATCTACAAATCCGGCGCCATGTGGCAGGAAAAAAGGATTGTCCTCTTTCTGGTTGTTTTGTGCATGGTCCTTTTTGCGGTTATCATTTTCCCCCCCAGGACATCTGACATGGCTGATATATTCAACATCTTGAGTGTCGACCGTAAAATAACCGACCCGTCTTTTCAGCCCGACACCAGGAATCTCGACCCGTCGCCTTCACAACAAAAACCCATTAACCCAATTGCCGTTCAGAAACAGATTGAAGAAATCAATGCGCCGCACCTCCCCGGGTTCCCGGAAGCCGTAACCACAGCCGGCCCTGCCGTTGAAGCGGAATCCATTAATGCAAACAGCCCTTTTCAAGAGACAGTGCCCGATATCAAGGAACCCGTCAGTGACGGGGAAGGGGAAGTTTCTATCGAATCAAACCGGGTCGAATCAAACCGGTCTGTCAGGGAGCTGCTCGAAACTCTTGATACCAGAACCTCCAGATCTCTTGCGATAACGGCAGTGCTCAACATCTGGGAAACCGGTTCAGAGTTGAAACACTTTTTGAGAGATGTTGACAGCGATTATGTTTTTTTCAAACAGGCGGCCAAACAGGGCGGCTTTAATGTCAGTTACATAGAAGCAACACTCGACCTCATAAAAGCGTTAAACATACCGGTAATCCTTAAATTGCATGTTCCGGACGACCCGTCTCCAAAATACCTGACACTCAGCCAGGTGATCGGGGATCAGGTTGTTTTGATCACTGGTGACACAACGGTTTTTATGGAATCTGAAGAATTGGCCCTGTACTGGAGCGGAATTTCATATGCGGTATGGAAAAACTTTTTTAACTATGTGGGCACAATTCCGTTGAATGCACCTAAAGATTCGATTCTGACGCTCAAAATGCACCTGCGGGAAATCGGTTTTGATCACATCGAAATAAGTTCAGATTATGATGAGACCACCTTGCTGACCGTGATGACGGTCCAGAAAAGAAATGGCCTTCCCGTAGACGGAATTGTCGGGCCCCTGACCAAAATTGTCCTGTACAATGAAATGGAAACTTTAAACACTCCCCGTATTGTACTTGCATTGCCCTTCCGGCAGGAACCGGAATAAGACAGCCGCCGTCACCTGACAGAACAAAGAGACGATGACACTCCTTTGAAAAAAAGACGACCTGGATATCGATTTAGGGGACACAATTGAGTTCCATATTAGACGCCTTGAAAAAACTTGAAAAAGAGTCATCCCGGATGGATAATACCCCGGGCTGGCCCGATATCACCCGTACAACCCAAAACAGGCGCCGGTCACTCGGAATCGGCATGGCTAAAACAGCTCTCCTCATCCTCGTTATGGGTGGTATTTTGGCAGGGGGAGGATTTTTCTTTTTTGGCGGCCAGTCTGAAATAGGGGACCATACCCCTGAAAACGCTCCTGCACCGTCCGTCAAAAATCAATATGTCCTGCAGAACCCGGGTGCTGCTTCACCCGAAAAGCCCCCCCCTTTAAACAGGGTTTATTATGGATCAAAGGGTATGCCTCCCCCTGTGATCAAAAATCCCCTGCCACAAAAAACTATGTCAAATGAAAAACGCATTGTCACCAAAAGCCCTGTCATCCCGGGACAGGATGACCTGTCCAAAAAGGAGCAAAAAGGGCTTTCTGTGGCAACTGAACCCCCTTTGCCGAAAACGCGACAACCTGCGCCTCTTGATCAGTTTGAGGACCCGAGAGTCGATCTTCAGGCCATTGCATGGGATCCGGGTACCCATAACAGTTTTGTCGTCATTAACAGCCAGATTGTCAGGGTGGGTGGAAGCGTTGACGGGATAGAGGTTATCAAAATTGGAAAAAACAGTGTTTCATTTCAGGAGGGTGCCAAAAAATGGCAGCAAATTTTCAAGATCAGATGACCTGTATTGCGCTGGTTGAACCGGATGCTTATCCTTCTCACCAGGGTTCTGAAAAGCGGTGTTCACCGGCATGGTGTACTTCCCTGGCGAAAGTTATAGAATCTGGCTTAGAAACAGCTTTGTCCTGTCATGGGTGGGATTGGTAAAAAAATGCTCCGGTGTACCGTCTTCCATGATCGCACCTTCATCCATAAAAATGACCCTGTCAGCCACTTCCCTGGCAAACCCCATTTCATGGGTGACGACCACCATTGTCATTCCTTCTTTGGCAAGATTTTTCATCACATCCAGCACTTCGCCGATCATCTCCGGATCCAGGGCGGAAGTGGGCTCATCAAACAGCATTATTTTGG
>JAUXCK010000075.1 GCA_030618925.1 Desulfobacteraceae bacterium | reverse complement strand
TGACCACGATGATTCCATCGGTCATGGTATCGGCTGTTTTTTGCGCAAGAACCATGGCTGCACCGCTGCTCATGCCGACAAAAAGTCCTTCCTTCCGGGCCAGGGTGCGCGTCATTTCAAATGCTTCTTCATCGTCAATATTTGGTTTTTCATCGAGGCGGTTTTTTTCAAAAATTTCAGGGCAATATGCTTCCTTCATATTTTTGAGCCCCTGAATTTTATGGCCAAGATAGGGCTCCACGCCGATAATTTTGATATCCGGGTTATATGCCTTGAGCCGTCTTGAAAGCCCCATCAGGGTGCCGCTGGTACCCAGGGTAGCCACCAGTGTTGTAATCCTGCCGTTGGTCTGTTCCCAGATTTCTTGTCCGGTTCCATCGTAATGGGCCTTCCAGTTGGCCTCGTTATTAAACTGGTCTGTCATAAAATAGGTGCCTGGATTTTCTCTTGCCAGGCGATAGGCCTCTTCGATGGCGCCGTCCGTGCCAAGATGGCCGGGTGTCAGGAGGATATCCGCTCCCCTGGCCTTGAGAATCATTTGCCGTTCTTTGCTGACGGATTCTGACATGGTTAACAGGAGTTTGTACTCTTTTGCGGCACAGACAAGTGCCAGGCCGATGCCCGTGTTGCCGCTGGTTGCTTCAAGGACTATTTTGTCTTTGGTCAGTTCGCCGGATGCTTCTCCCGCTTCGATCATGTAAAGGGCGGGCCGGTCTTTGATCGAACCGCCAGGGTTGAAATATTCCAGTTTTGCATAAATTTTCACCCCGGGATTGGGGTTTAATTTTTTAATTTCAACCATGGGCGTGTTGCCGATGGCATCCAGAATAGAGTAACTCATTTCATGTGTTTCCGGGTTTTGTCCACCCAACGAAAATGACGTTCATTGCACCTAAAGTGTTTACCTGAATTGAGTGATCGCAAGTTTTAAAACACTCAATGACATATTACTTTATATCAATCTGTCTTTAAATGCAAAGATAAGGTGTTGGTGACCGCCTCTTTTACGGTTTCCTTGCTTCCCCCGGCATCAATGATCCGAAACCGGTCCGGCTCACGCTTTGCAAGTTCCAGATATCCATCTCTGATTTTTTGATGAAAGGCGAGGGCTTCTTTTTCAAAACGGGTTTCAAGATCAGACCTTGATCCGTCATTAATTTGTTTCCATGCACGGGAAAGGCCTGTCTCAACCGGGAGATCAAAAAGAATCGTCAGATCTGGTTTTAAACCGTCAAGCACTATCTGATGCAGCATATTGATGATAGAGATATCGAGGTCTCTGCCATAGCCCTGGTAAACGGTGGTGGCGTCAAAGAATCGATCACAGATAACGGTTTTGCCGGCAGATAAGTCTGGAATGATTTTTGTTTTTATATGCTGGGCCCTGTCTGCTGCATACAGGAGAAGTTCTGATAGCGGATCCAGTGCTTTGTTATGCGGGTCCAGAAGGATTGCCCTGATCTGTTGTCCAATGCGGGTGCCGCCCGGCTCCCGGGTGACAATGCAGTCGTGTCCTTTTTGCGTCAGAAACGCAACCATCGGGTCGAGCTGGGTCGTTTTGCCGGAACCTTCTATCCCCTCAAGGGTGATAAACATATTTTCTCCTGTTGTTTTCAGGGGGGTTGGATCCCCCAATTTGTAAGCTCCTCAAACAGGTCAAGATCGGTCATATCGCATTTTACCGGTGTTATGGAAATATAATTATGCAACACCGCTGCATTATCCGTTTGGGAATCGTCGGGATCAATTTTTTGAACAGCGCCATACCAGTAATATGCACGATGCCGGGGGTCGGTTTTTTTTTCAATAGACGCCTCAACCATGACGGTCTCCTGCCGGCTTATACGAACCCCGGCAATATGGTCTGCGGGTTTGTCCGGAAAGTTAATGTTCAGAAATGATCCAGCGGGAAGCCCTTTTCTGAGAACTGTATCTGCCAATCTGACGATAAAAGAAGCGGCATCATGATAATGTTCCGGTGTCTGCCCCTGAATTGAGGCTGCAATCGACGGTATCCCGTACAATGTGGCTTCTTTTGCAGCAGCAACGGTGCCCGAATAGTTTAAATTGACCCCTGTGTTTATCCCGGGGTTAATGCCCGATACGACCAAATCCGGCCGGATGTCCAGCAGCTTAAGAATGCCGAGCTTTATACAGTCCACCGGGGTTCCGGAGATGGCATATCCCCAGTCGCTTTCATTGATATGGATTTTGTCGGCACGGATCGGCTCAGAAAGTGTAAGACCGTGCCCTACAGCGCTTCGTTCCCGGTCTGGCGCAATAACGGTGACGGTATGCCTGGCAGTAAAGGCCTGGTGAAGGGCCCATAGCCCTTTAGAATAAATACCATCGTCATTTGTCATCAGGATATTCATCATTCTGTCCATTTTTAAAGAAAATATATCCGAAACTACATCTTGACTTTTTTTTTGCAGGTTAGTTTTATACTGAAAAACGATGAAGTGTTCAAGGAGATTAGTTTGTTAATCATGTTTATCCTTAATTCGGGCACCCGACCTCCCCTATATGACCGGAAGCGTGCCGTCAGTCTCCTGGCCGGCCTGTTCCTTGTTTTCTTTACAGTTCAAGGCGCAACAGTCCATGCAGACGGGCAAAAAAAATCCGGTGAGAACAAGGCCCCATGGCATATCCTTGCAGATGAGGTCAGCTATGATCAGGAAGCGGAGCTATATATTTTCAGGGGGCATGTGTCTGTTACCAATGATGATAGAAGATTGACGGCCGATTATGTTGAGTACGACAAGGGGAATAATAAGGTTTACGCGCGGGGTCAGGCGGTTTTAACGTCAGGCGATGATATTTTGACCGGTGAAACCATGGAAGTGGATTTGGAAAAAGAGGTCGGCGTAATTTTGCAGGGGGCGATCTTCATCAAGGCCACAAATTTTCACATCAAAGGGGAGAAAATTGAAAAAACAGGGCCAAATACCTATTATGCCGAGGGGGCCAGCGTCACCACCTGTGATGTGAACAATCCTGACTGGAAAATAACGGGAAAAACCGTTGAGGTGACCCTGGATGGATATGGTTTTGTCAATCATGCCGCATTTTGGGCCAGGAAACTGCCGGTATTGTACACCCCGTTTTTTGCTTTTCCGGCAAAAACCCGGCGACAGTCTGGATTTCTAATACCCAGATTCGGGCTCTCCGAACGGCTGGGCGTGGAATATGAGCAACCTTATTTTTGGGCCATTAGCGA
The DNA here is from genome assembly GCA_030618925.1 of Desulfobacteraceae bacterium. Taxonomy (GTDB): domain Bacteria; phylum Desulfobacterota; class Desulfobacteria; order Desulfobacterales; family SURF-7; genus JAUXCK01. The sequence goes on along the minus strand of JAUXCK010000075.1, from coordinate 6,253 downwards.
CAACATGGATGCCACTTTTTATGGTGATTTCATGTCCAAACGGGGCATAAAATTCGGGTCTGAGGCCCGGTATGTGTTGGACGCTGCCTCAAAGGGTACGGTGATGCTCGATTTTCTCAAGGATAGGGAGATCGATGACGGGTCTTCACTCGACGTCAGCCAAAAATGGGGATATATTGAGAATAAAGATGTAAACAATGAAATCATCAGGCCTGAAACAGACCGGTACTGGTTCAGGATGAAGCATGATCAGTCAATTGGCTCTGGATTTACGGCAAAGATCGATCTTGATATTGTCAGCGATCAGGATTATCTGCGTGAATTCCAGAGCGGCTATACAGGGTTTGATGAAACAGACAAATATTTCGGGAAAACGTTCGGACGATTTTTGGATGACTATTCACAGGACAATAATGGGGATTACCTGACCCGGCTGAACAGACTGAATTTAAATAAAAGATGGACTGTCTATACGCTAAACGCTGAAGTGCGCTGGAATGACAATGTGGTCAATCGTGTTTTAAAGGATGAAGACAGCACCCAGCAGAAACTTCCCTTTATTGAGCTGGATGCCTCAAAGCATCAGGCAGGTGAAAGCCCGTTTTTCTGGAAGCTTGATTCAGAGTATGTCCATCTTTATCGGGCCAATGGCACCCTTCCCATAAATGAAGCAACCCGGGTGCACAGAATCGGGGTGTACCCCAGGGTCTATTTGCCCATACGGTATAACAATTATTTTAACTTTGAACCCTCCACAGGGCTCCGGGAAACCATCTGGTATGTGACTGATTACGAGGCGTCGTCCGAAGAACCCGAACAGTTTTTTAACAGGACCATGTATGATGTCAAGCTGGATCTGTCCACCGACATGTATAATGTTTTTGGGGTAAATCTCTGGTCTATTGATCGACTCAAACATATCATTAAGCCGCAAATCATATATGATTATACCCCTGATGTGGATCAGGATGAATATCCTGATTTTCAAGGTGACCGTATTGAAAAACAAAACCTGATCACCTATTCCCTTACCAACACGGTCACCGCAAGGTCAATAAAATCGGTTTTGGGGTTCGATGGCGGCGGAGACCGGGCGCCTGAACATACATACCATCAGCTTTGTTACTTTGAATTGACCCAGCAGTATGATATTAATAAGGCAAAAAAAGATGATCCGGAACCTTTTTCCACCCTGTATGGCAAATTTGAATTTGATCCCTCCTCATATCTGACGCTTTCCGCGGATGCAGAGTATTCACAGTATGAAAGGAGATTTATGTCCCATAATGTTGCCGTGGGGGTATCCGACAACCGGGGGGACCATTTCTGGGTCGAACACAGATATACCCGGATCGATGACATATTCCATTCCATTGATGCGAAGCTGGATGTGGTCCTGTCCTCTAATCTCTGGGTTCGCGCAAGATCTGAATATAACCTGGAAAAAGAGAAAAATATTGATACGGGCCTTGGTTTGCTTTATAACGCCGGATGCTGGTCGATTGATGTCATGTATTCGAAGGAAGAGGAAAACAGGAAGTATGAATTTATCATTAACCTTTTTGGGTTGGGGCAGGCGGGCGGTTCCATGTAAAACGAGAATGCTGAATGTCGAATTCGAACGCCGAATGTCGAAGGGTGGAGTCGCTTCGCCCCGTCATTTATATAAATTGACACGCCGCAGGCAACCCTCCCTTCATTATTCGACATTCTTTTTTAAAGGATGTCTTGTTACACAACAACTTGGGATTCAAACATAAACAGGGTGGCTGTTCAATAATGAGTTCAAACGAATTGAAACGATTATGGTATGTCCTGCATACGAAAAGCAGGTTCGAGAATGTGGTTAATGATGGGTTGTTTAAAAGATCCATGGAGGCATTCCTTCCAAAAATAAAGGTCAGAAGCAAGCGCCGTGATCGAAAGACAATGATTCAGGTGGCGCTTTTTCCGGGATATACTTTTGTCAAATCTGATTTAAATCCAAATGAATATCTTGAGATTTTACAAACGCCCGGTGTGGTCCGGGTGGTGGGGAATAAAAGCGGTCCATTGCCGGTTTCCCATGAAACCGTTGAATCCTTAAAGATAATGGTCGGAGGGGGTGAGGAAATCATCATCGGGTCCCGCTTTAAAAAGGGGAATAAGATCATGGTGATTGACGGACCCTTTGCCGGCATCATTGGAAATTTTATCCAGCATCGGGGGCAGGGCAGGGTCATGGTCAATATTGAGGCCCTGGGGCAGTTCGCCGCCGTGAATGTGAGAGAGGAGGATATCGAGCTGCTCCCGGAAATATTATTATAACGTCTTGACTTTTTTCTAAGTTGTGTTTTAATAAATAGTTGATTTATGTTAAAAAAAGATCATCCGGCCGCTATAAAAAAGGCATTAAACGGATGTGTTGAATGTCAAGCCAATATTGCCATATTGCAACCGGTCCCATTCTTTAATAAGAAATTTATGACTATCATCTGTTGTTCGATTGCCATTACAGGAGGATGTATGAATAAACTGGAGTTTATTTCTGCTTTAAAAAACGAAGCGGCTATTTCAAAATCAGATGCCGCCAAGGTCATCCAACTTTTTTTTGATTCCATCTCCAAAGCTCTGGCAAAAGGGGACCGTGTCGAGATCCGGGGACTCTGCAGTTTTTTTGTAAAAGAGTATAAAAGCTATACTGGAAGAAATCCAAAAACCGGAGAGAAGGTAACCATAAGTCCCAAAAGGCTGCCATTTTTTAAGTGCGGTAAGGAATTGAAGGAACGGGTTGATTATTAGCGTTGCGGTCAGATGTATGCCTTCCTTAAATTTAAAATTGCTCCCTGAGTTCAAATCGCTGATTGACCAGGAAACGCCTTTGCAGCAACTGGGTGCTGCTCTTGATAAGGGGACTGTTCCTCATGCACTCCTGTTTTCAGGGATAAAGGGCGTAGGGAAAAGTTCGGCAGCCCTCATGTTTGCCATGGCATGTAATTGTAATGCCGCAATACCGGAAGGCAGGGATCTAAAAGCGTCAGTCGATCATCATAAAATAGATGTGCCATGCGGGGAGTGCAGGTCATGTCGTAAAATACGCTCAGGGAACCATCCGGATATTATTTTTATTAAACCATCGGGCCCTTTCATCAAGATTAACCAGATTAGAGAGCTTTGCCGTACGCTTATCGTAAAGCCTTTCGAAGCCGACCAGCGGATTGTCATCATATCCGATGCAGATGCCATGAATCCAGAAGCGGGTAATGCCTTGCTGAAGGTTCTTGAGGAGCCACCGGACCGGACCGGGATCATTTTGACGGCTGCAAATGTCTTTGACCTTCTTCCGACCCTCATTTCACGCTGTCAACATATCAGATTCAAACCGATTGGAGTAGCGTGCATGGCGACATTCCTTACACGAGAATATGGTGTTGATCATCAAGCGGCAATGGTCGTGTCTCAAATGGCGAATGGCAGTCTGTCCAAAGCAGTTTCAATGATGCAGACCCATTGGATGGAAAAGAGAGATTGGTTGATAAATGAAGTCATCGCTCTTCCCTCAAGGTCCATTCGCATGGCGCTGGTGTTTGCGGAAAAATTGTCAAGAAAAAAAGATGCGCTTTCAGACGCGCTTGAGATTATCACCACCTGGCTGAGAGACCTTATTGTATACCGTTATAGCAAGGGGAACATCATTAACCGGGATTTGAAAGATAAAATTCATGAGGTCTCTCAAAAAATGGCCATCCCGACACTTTTGGCCAATATGGATGCCATCCAGACGGCACAAAAAAAGATTGAAGCCAATGCAAATTTGAGGCTGACCCTGGAAATTCTGATGATACATATGAAAAGAAACTAAATTATGAAAAAAATAGTCGGAATAAGATTTAAGCCTGCCGGAAAGATTTATGACTTTGACAGCGGTGCGTTTGTTTTAGCAGCAGGGGATCAGGTGATTGTTGAAACAGAACAGGGCCTGGGCTTTGGAACCGTCGCCGTACCTCCGAAACCCATAGGAGAACGATCAGGGAAAGGCACTTTAAAAAAAGTTCATCGGCTGACCAGTGACGATGACTTTCGTCAGCAGGAGAAGAATAGAAAACTCGAAAAGACAGCGTACCATTTTTGTCTTGGCTGCATTAATCAACTCAAGCTTGAAATGAATCTTTTCTCCGTTGAAAGCACATTTGATGCAAACAAATTGACTTTCTTTTTTACCGCAGAAGGCCGGGTTGATTTTCGGCAGCTGGTCAAGAGGCTGGTCAAGGAGTGCCGCGTCAGAATTGAAATGCGGCAGGTGGGGATTAGAAACCAGGCAAAGATGTGTGGCGGCATCGGCAGATGCGGGCGTGAGATTTGCTGTTCGGCTTTTATTGCAAATTTTGAACCGGTTTCGATCAGAATGGCCAAAGAGCAGGGCCTGTCCTTGAATCCAACAAAGATTTCAGGGCAGTGCGGCCGTTTGATGTGCTGTCTCACATTTGAAAATGACACTTACAAGGCCCTCAAGAAAAAAGTACCTAAAATCGGGAAGACAGTGATGATCGACGGTCAAAAGGGAAGGGTCATTCGTCACAACGTCATCTGTAACCGGGTCACCGTGAGACTGGATGAAGGTCCTGAACTGGATATTTCGATTGATGAAATCCGTAAATAATGGGGGAAGATTATGCCCGAACCATTTTATATCACGACACCGATTTATTATGTGAATGCGCGTCCGCATCTTGGGCATGCGTATACGACAATTGTCACAGATGTGGTGACTCGTTTTGGGGAAATGTGTGGGCTGGAAACATTTTTTCTTACCGGTACAGATGAACATGGTGACAAAATCGTCACTGCCGCGGAAAAAGAAAACCTGAGCCCAAGGGCTTATGTGGATAAGATCAGCAGGCTTTTCCAGGATCTGTGGCCGGAACTCAACATACAAAACGATTATTTCGTTCGAACAACGGATAAGGCCCATATATCCACCGTCAAGGGAATTTTGCAGACCATTTATGATTCGGGTGATATTTATTTTAGCGAGTATGAAGGGCTGTACTGTTTTGGATGTGAAAGATTTTACACGGAGCGGGAACTCGTAAACGGCAAATGCCCGGATCACGAAACTGAGCCGGAGAAGATCAAGGAATCCAACTATTTTTTTAAGATGAGCAAGTATCAGGACTGGCTGATCAACACGATCAAAACCAATAAGGACTTTATCCGTCCGGAGCGTTACAGGAATGAGGTGCTGGCTTTTTTAAAAGAACCCCTTGAAGATCTATGTATTTCCAGACCTAAAACCAGGCTTGAATGGGGCATCACGCTTCCTTTTGACCGGGCCTACGTGACCTATGTGTGGTTTGATGCCCTTGTAAACTATATTTCCGCCATCGGGTATCCGGATGGGGAGAAGTTTAAAAAATTCTGGCCAACAGCCCAGCATATTGTGGCCAAAGATATTTTAAAACCACATGGAATTTACTGGCCCATCATGCTTAAGTCTGCCGGTATCGAGATGTATCAACACCTTAACGTACACGGTTACTGGAATGTGGATCAAAGTAAAATGTCCAAAAGCCTTGGAAATGTTGTCGAACCGCTGACGCTCAAGGGCATATACGGTTTGGATGCATTCAGGTACTTTTTAATGAGGGAAATGGTGTTTGGTCTTGATTCGAGCTTTTCCGAAGAAGCACTTGTGCACCGGATTAATTCGGATCTTGCAAATGACCTTGGAAATTTATTTTCAAGGACACTTGCCATGGTGCATAAATACTTTAACGGCAAGGTGCCTGAGGTGGATTTGAAGACTGAGAAGGAATTCTCATTTGGCCTTGAGACTGCAGCCCGGCGCGTCATTAAGAAATATGAAGATGCCATGGAAAGATTTACTTTCCACAAAGCCCTGTCCGCCGTATGGGAGCTAATCAGCGAAATGAACAAGTATATCGATGTCACAGCACCCTGGGAGCTCGCGAAAAAAAAATCGAGTCAGAAACAGCTTGCATCGGTGATTTACAACCTTCTCGAAGGGCTCAGGGTGATTTCCGGGCTGATTTATCCCATCATGCCGGATACGGCAAAAGCCATGCAGCACCACTTGGGGATGGATTCCGGGGCGCGTTTTTTCGAACTCACCCGGTTGAAAAAATGGAAAACGCTGTTGCCCGGATCAAACCTGCCAAAATCAATATCCCTTTTTCCAAGGATTGATATGAAGAATAAAAAGAGAGATGAGACAAACCTTGAATCAGAATCTGCATTGCCGGATGAAGTCGGA
>JAUXCK010000216.1 GCA_030618925.1 Desulfobacteraceae bacterium | reverse complement strand
GTTAGAGTTAGAGTTATGATGTTTAACACCATTGATGGTGGTTCTCATCCGGCTCGTGGCAGTCAAGGCAGATCCCGGGGACTTTTTTAGACGCTTCAGGTTCATGGCAATCACCGCAGGCACGGATTTCAGATTCCTCCTCATAGTGATGATGGCAGTCCGCACAGGACATTCCATACCCTGAATCGGCTTTATGGAGGGTGTGGGTAAACAATACTTTTCCTGCCGCAGTTTTGAACATTTTTCTCACAGGCTCTTCTGGTGCTTTGACGGGGAAGGCTGCATAGCATATCCCCCCTACAAAAAACAGGATGATCATCAGCCAGTATGCCAACTGCAGTTCTTTTTTTGGCGCCATAGGTGGTATGTTCCTTATTTATGGATTGGAAACTGCAAAGTGTCCAAAAGGGATTCGTAGATGAACACTAGTCAGGGTCAACATCATTAACACGTCTACAATAAAACAAAAATCAATCAGACCGATTACCATAATGCATAGAGGCATGCAAGCCCTTTTTTAACGGGTGCCGGTAGAATCGGTTTATCCCCGGATCATCCGTCCGGCCCGGGGTCTATCGACAGCCAATCCGTCTTTTACCACATGAAAGCCATTCAGAAATACATGCGCGATTCCCTTCGGCCTGCCGGCAGGCGCTTGGCCGACAGAAGGTGTGTCTGATATGGTTTCAGGATCAAATATGACGATGTCTGCCGCTTTCCCAGGAGAAAGCGATCCGCGGTCTTTGATGCCGAATCGTTCGGCACTGGCGCCTGTCATTCGATTGATGGCATCCTCCAACCCCAGCATTTTTTTTTCTCTTACATATTTTCCAAGGATTCTGGGAAATGTGCCTGTCCCGGCTGGATTTAAATGACCTTTGCTTTTCAGGATAACATCTGTTTCAAAAAGGCAGAGATCATGGGTCAGAACAGACTCGAGCGGCTGTTCATTTCCCGGCTCGCCGCTGTATGCATGGAACAGCATCAATGCGCCGCCGCCGCTCATCCGGCTCAATCTCAGCATGGCATTGAAGGGGGATATGTTCCATTTTTCTGCAATATCGGGGATCCTCAGGCCGTTCAAATCCTCCCATCCGGCCACACCCGAATCCATGACCTGGAAATCTTTATATATAAATCCAACGAGGCGGAACCCGAATTCCAACTCCAGCCGGAGCCTCATCCGGGCCAGTTTGCTGTCATAACCTTTGGGCAGCGTGGCCAGGAACCAGTATGGCAGCGGTGCATTGATGGTCGTATTGCCGCAGGTGTAGGGAAAGGCATCGATCATGACATCAAGACCTTCCTTGCGGGCCTGGTCCACCATGTCGAGGCATTCAGAAGCGGTGGACCAGCTGTTGCGCCCTACAAAAATGAAATGAGACAGCTGCAGCCGGACGTTGCTTCTTTTGGCAACTTCCAGCATTTCTCTTAACGCCCTGATGTTATGGGGCTTGAGATATGTTATCGGGTAGCAGGGAGAAATCCTGGACAATGCTTTCAGGTGGACCGTCACGGGTTTGTCTTTTCCAGCCGCCACCTTGCAGAACGCTTCGAGTTCTTCCAGCGGCGAGTACATGCCGGGATCATACCCGAGGCCGAAGCTCAGGCCGCAAGCCCCTTCATCAAGCGCGCGTTCCACTGTGTCGAGACAGGTTTTCAGTTCACCGGGCGTCATGGCACCGTGCAGTGTATCGGCCGCTGCATATCTGACCGAGGCATGGCCGATCTGCATGGCCATGTTAAGGGCCGGGCCCCTGTCTTCCATCTGGTCAAAAAATTCGGCCACAGAGGTCCATGTATATTCAAAAGGCTTATCCATCAAGAGGGATGCAAAATTTTCCAGCGGTCCGATGGTCTCTTTCTTTACCGGCGCAGGAGAATATCCGCAGTTTCCGGTGACCAGTGTGGTCACCCCCTGTTCAAGCATGCACTTGAGGACCTCCTGGTGATTTTCCTGGGGCAGCAGCCAGTCACCATGAGAATGCATGTCAATAAAACCGGGTGCAATGACACATCCTTTTGCATCAATGACCGCATCACTTTCAGGAAGTGCATCATCTGTCTGAAAAACAGATTCGATTTTGTCATCCTTAAGAAAAAGATGCCCGTCAAAAGCGGTTTTGCCGGTTCCGTCGATCACCTTGCCCGATTTTATGAGTATTGTTCCCATGTGCGCCTCTCATCATATTTTATTTACCTTTGAAAACCGGTTTTCTTTTTTGCGCTCTGGCCCCTATCGCCTCAATAAAGTCCTGGGAGGAAAAGGTTTTGGCAAGCGCTTCGTTTTCCAGGTCAAGCGCTGTTGCCACAGCATCAATCAACGGTTTGTGAAGTGCCTGTTTTGTCAGACGAACCGACAATCCGGCGCCTTGCGGGGGGATCAGTCTCAACACCTGTTTTTTGACATAGGGAATCAGCTCATCATGGGGCAGTACCTCATTTATCAGACCCAGCTCCAACAATTTCTGCGCTGTCAGGTCTTCTCCAAAAAACATGATTTCCTTGGCCCTCTGCATCCCCAGAAGACGGGGCAGAAGAAAACTTGACGCAAGTTCGGGTATGATGCCCAGGCTGATGAAAGGCAGCCTGACCCATGCATGCTCAGACATATAAATCAAATCCGCACAGGCAAGCGGAACGGTGAAACCGCCGCCAATAGCCAGCCCGTTTATGGCCGCAATAATAGGTTTGTCGCATTCCCACATCTTCAGGCACAATTTTTTTTGAGCAATATCCGTAAAATCAATCTGACTTTTCTTTTCTTCACTCAGGGATTCCAGGTAGGCCGGACTAAAATTCCCGCCACTGCAAAATGCTTCTCTCGAAGGGTCATCCGTATCCGTCGGCTTGGCGCCGGTAATAATCATTGCTTTTGCCGCGTCGTCCTTCTGTATTGCGTCGGTTGCCCAGAATAATTCGAGGAGCACACCTGAGGTAAGCGCATTTTTTATCTTCGGGTTGTTGAGGGTGACCATGACGATCCCGGTGTCATTGTCCATTTCATACAAAATTTCATCAAAACTGTTTACATCCATGTTTTTCCTCCTGTTTTTTGCCTTTTCAGGCCGAGTATTTTTTTTTATTGTCACCTCAATTGATTAAAATAAAAAAAATAATTAAAAGTTGATTATTGTCAGAAACGACATCTGTTTATCATGAACATCTCGGCAATGTCAAACACCCCGGTTTAATTGAAACACCAGTATCGCCCTTTCAGCAGGGGCAGTGATTTTCCTAGTGATAGAAACACGTAAGATATTGTATAATCGGGCAAATCAGCTCTAACCGTTTCCGCTTGTTGATGAACAACGAGACGGTCACCCGGGTGGATGGGCCGGTTCCATGAAGCGCCTTTTCCGGCCGTCGAATCGATGAATCCCCTCTTCCCGGGCAGCGGTAAGGGCAGCTTCAAACTCCTTTCCGGTAATATGCCGATCCAGCCCGTCAGTCTCATGTGCGCGGCCGCAGGGCCTGTATTGGGGCATGATGTTGACATAGGTATCTTGCGAGATGTTTTGAACAAGAAACCGCATCACCCGCCCCGTTCCGGCAAGATCATTGGGCAGCACCAGATGCCTGACCAGAAGTCCGCGTTCTGCAACGCCGGATTCATTCATTTTCAGATCACCCACCTGTCTGTGCATTTCTTTGATGGCTTCCCGGGCAACTTCAGGATAATCCCCGGCCTGGCAGGTGTCCTCTGCGATGCCGGAGTCAATGAACTTGAAGTCAGGCATATAGATATCGATGATACCCTCAAGAAGCTTCAGGGTCTCCACACAGTCATAAGCGCCGGTGTTGTAGACAAGCGGAACGAAAAGCCCTGCATCAACAGCATCACGGACAGCCGTTAGTATCTGGGGGACCACATGGGAAGGCGTTACAAAATTGATATTGTGGCACCCCTGATTCTGAAGCTGCATCATCATCCAGGCAATCTGCTCACTCGTGACCTTTTCCCCTTCACCGCCATGACTGATGTCGTAATTTTGGCAAAAATTGCACATGAGGTTGCAGTAAGTAAAGAAAATGGTACCCGACCCGTTTTCCCCCACCAAAGGCGCTTCTTCACCAAAGTGGGCGTGATAACTGCAGGCGATGGCGTGTTTTCCTGTGTTGCAGAATCCCGTCTCTCCAGAGATTCGATCCACATGGCATTGTCTGGGACAAAGGGTGCAGTCCCTTAATGCTTGATTTGCTTTTTCAATCTTGTTTTCGAGTTCGCCGGTCTTGTAAGTCTTTAAACAGGCGGGTTCAAATCGAGGCATGGGCATGATTTTTTACCAGGCAACCGTATGGCGCATGGCGCACAGTGTCTGACGGGCACATGGTGAATCGAGCGATTGGCCCGGCGACGCTCAGCATGCAGCCATTGACGCCATCCCGGGATGGAGTTTCTGATGAACAGCCTGCATGATCATGTGTATGACAATCATATGAACATCTTCGGTTTTCTGCATGTCCTGGATATCGGCAATAAGCGACACATTTACAATGGTGGACAGCTTTCCCCCGGAATACCCGGAGAGGCCGATGGTGGTTCCGTTATTTTCATTGGCATACCGGATTGCCTGGAGAACATTTTCTGAATTGCCGCTGCCTGAGATGCCAATCACCAGGTCGCCGGGGAGGAAAAAGTTTTTTATCTGTTCTACAAAGACAACATCATAAGACACATCATTGGCAAGCGCCAGCATGGTGGGGATACTGTCATTCACACAGATCATTTTAAATTTTTTATCAAGGTCCATGCAGCAGCCCTTGTTGATATCACAGGCAAAATGAGAGGCGGTTGAGCCGCTTCCGCCGTTTCCCATAACAAAAATATGATTCTCTTTTTCATAGGCCGAGAGGATCAGATCCACAATTTTTTCAAGGCTTTCATGATCGAATCGATCCAGAAGGTCTTTTAATTCAGTCAGATAACGGGTTGATAATTCTTTCGTGTTCATAGGGTCGCCTCCTTGAGGGGCCATTCTTTCAGAGCTGTTTGATAGGACTCAATGGTGCCGATGTCCCTTAAATATTCCTGTATGACATGGCCGTACATGCGCCCTGTCAGTTTCGGCAGAACATGATGCCCGAAATCAAGAACACCGTCCATTGGTCCGGATCCCGGGAAGTAATCAAATACGGCCCTGGATGCCATGTAGATGCCTCCGTTGGCCAGGTCGCTCGCCGGCTTTTCCGGCTTTTCTGTAAAGGTAATTATTTTCTGGTCTTTTTCAAGTTCGACAATGCCACATTCCCCGGGTCTTGGTGAATGAAACACTCCCATGGTAAAAATCCCGCCTTTTTTCAGGTACCTGCGATGATGGCGCATCATTTCCGAAAGATTGATATTTGTCAGGTTGTCCGAATAGGCAATAAGAAAGTCATTTTCGTCACTGACAAAATCTCTGTTCGCCCAGACCGTACCGCCGCTTCCGAGTAACTTGTTTTCATAGACCGTTGTGATGTTAATATTAACCGTGCGTTGAAATGTCTTCACAAAGGTTTCCACCTTGTGGGCAAGGTGATGGGTGTTGATCAGGACATCCGTGATACCATGGTGTTCCAGCAGCCTGATCC
>JAUXCK010000371.1 GCA_030618925.1 Desulfobacteraceae bacterium | reverse complement strand
GGTTACCGGCCGGATCCCGATTGTTCGTTTTGGTTCTACAGAAACATGCCTCCAGGTCATGGGCACACCCTGCTACATGAACGAAAAAAACCGGCTGGACACTTTCCAAAAAGGATGGAAACACATTGTCTCCGGGACCCTCCAGCCCGGTTATTATATCGGGCGCCCTCATTCCCCATATACAGAAGCCCGTGTGGTCAAAAGTATTACGCCCAATAAGCATCATAAAAAGGATAAGGACTTCATGGCGGACTGTCCAACAGGCCAGGCAGGGTACTTGATCACACGCGGAAAAAATATCATGTCAGGGTATGTCGGGGATACGGAAAAGACACAAAAAGTTTTCCATAAGGGCTGGTACATCGGGTTGAAAGATATCTGTTTTACCCTGAAAAACCATTTGGACCAGGAACCTGATTTTTACTGGGTGGGTAGAGAATCCACCCTGCTCATACGCGGGGGGGTGAATTATGCATTTGATCAAATAGACCATGAATTGGCCGGCTTTGTCTCAAAAACCTATCACCTGCCCCCGGATGCCTTTGATCTTGCAGTCGTTGGCCTTAAAATCGGCAGTGAACATGAAGATTCCTGTTGCGTTACCATGGAGGTTAAAACCAAAACCGGGGAAGCCAACCGGGCCAGGATCGAAAAATCATTTCTTGATACAGCAGGCCGCAGCGTATCAAAGGGGGCGAGGCCGGATTATATCCGCTTTGGAAAGATTCCCCGAAATTTCAAGGGGGCAATCCTAGTGAAGGAACTGGCTGAAAATTACAGAACATGGCTTGGATTGGGGGAGGCATCCCGGAAATGAATACAACCCCCATTTCAAAAACGCCTTCCATTTAAAGGCAGAAATAAAATTTATTTTTTCTAGCAAAAGGAGGACAGCATGACCATTAAAAATATTTCGTTTTGCACTGATTTTTCGGAAAACGCCGAGCAGGCCTTTGGTGACGCACTTGAAATGGCAAAAAAGTATAGGGCAAAGCTCTCGATTATTCATGTTCTGCCGCCGGTGGTCAATCCCATGCTGACCGATTCCAATTGGGTGCTGCCGGAAGAACCCAGAAACGCTATCGTTGTCAAGATAGAAGAGCGCATGGCCCAGGAATATAGTGCCAGGATAGATGAATCAATCGAGCATGACCTGTTTGTGCTGGATGGTCATGTTTCCAGCGCAATACTAAAATTCCTTGAAGACAATCCTGTTGATCTTGTTGTTATGGGGTCCTACGGATTTGAAGGCATGGGGCTGGTGGTTTTCGGCAGCGTGGCCAAGCGGGTTTCTCACAAAGCCCCCTGCTCCGTACTTATTGTTCGGGATCGGTCCGCCGATAAGGACGCATAAACAACTACCCGCAACAGAAGCCTCATGGGGACCTGTGCCACTTGCGGAAAGGCATCATGGGCGGATTTCAGAAGAAAGTGACGGATTGCCCTCGATACTTTTCCACCACAGATAGATCCATGCACCGTATTCTGCCATCACCCATCTGACCTGCCGGCCGGACGTCCACCAGCTCCCGGGGTCAAAGGGATCGGATTTTGCAGAGACCGCCGTTATCTCGAGCCGGTCCTTAAAGTGTTTCTTCCAAATGTGGGAAGCCCTTCGGGTATGGGTTTTGCTCGTGGCGACGATGATTCTGCGATACCCCTTTTGCACCAGCTTATTTCCGACAAACACCGCTTCACTGACGGTGTCATAGACATCCTCCGCACTGATACAGATAACCCTGCTCCTTGGCACCTCAAATAAAGAAAGTACACGGAGTCTATCCTCGCAGAAGTTACAGCACGGTTCAAATCCTTTTGATTCAAGGTCGCGAAGTGAATCCGTCTTTCGATTTCCATTGATCACGACACGGTCGACCAGTCCTTTTTGATATAAAGCCGCAGCCTCTATCAGCCTTGGAAAATATTCCACTCCCGTATTGAGCACGACCACCGCATCCGAATAGACCGGCACATCATCAACAATTAGAAATTCTCCTGCTTTTCGCAAGATCTTTCCTGAGAGAAAGTAAAACAGAAGTATAACAAGAATGATGCTTGAAAGTAGTATTGCTGTTGAGGGTTTAATTTTTTTGAATAACATAGTAATCCAAAAGAAGTAATCCAAAACCGGCCATGATCACCACATCCGCAACATTAAATATTCCCGTGCGCACAAATCCTATACCAATATTCATAAAATCAATAACGCTGCCGTTATTAAAGATTCGATCATACAGATTTCCCAGGCCCCCCCCAACAATGAGTGTAAAGGCCATCAATTGTCCAGACCGCAAGGATTTTGCAAAACAAATATACCCCAGAATACCGGATAGAAAAAGCCCTGGCACAATAATTAAAAACCAGAAACCGGCCTTTTCCGGCAGTTTGGCGCCCAAACTTAAAAACGCCCCTTTATTTTCAGCATATTGAAGCCGAAACACGTCCCCCATAAAAGACATGGCCGGGGAAGATGCCAGGTAGTTTTTTGCAACCACCTTTGTCGCCCTGTCACACCCCACACACAGAAAAAGGACAAAAACAATCAAAATCAATTTTTTGGCCCCAGTCATGAATGCTCGTCTTCCAGCATGGCATCAAGTTTTTTCTCCCGCTCAAGGGCGTAAAGTTCATCACAGCCGCCCACGTGGACATCTTCAATAAATATTTGCGGCACGCTCGTCACGCCGCCGCTTTTCAGCAAAGAGGCCGCTGCATACTCCGGGTTTTGATCTACACGAAATTCACTATAATCAATTCCTTTTTTTTTAAGCAGATTTTTTGCTTTAATGCAGAACGGGCAGGCATTAGCGGTATAAATTTCTACTTTTTTCATTCTTAAACTCCTTTATGGCGTCAGCCCCTGCCATCTGGCTCAAATATCCGCAAACAATGACATAAACTCCGTGAATTTCCCTTCAAAATCAGACACGGGCATGCTGTC
>JAUXCK010000307.1 GCA_030618925.1 Desulfobacteraceae bacterium | reverse complement strand
TGGCATGGTGCGCAGTATACGGGCTTTTCAAAACCCCTTTTGTTGCATCTTTTGTAATGGTTTCGGTTCTGGCTGCAGGAACCATTATTTCATGCGATTACAATCCAATTCCATTGGCAGGTACATTGGCAACGGTCATATTCATTTTTTATCATCACAGGAGCAATATTGCTGAATTCACGCAGAAAAAGCACAAAATAATATGAAAACAACACCCCGGAATTTAAGCAGGGCAATTTTTATTTTACTTGTTGTGATGACGCTGTTTTTTATCGGCTTGTATCGAATAGAATTCGATGCGGATATCGCAGGTTCTCTGCCAAAAGAACCCGCAATTTCTGATGCGATAGAAATATTTATGAATCATCCGGTTCGGGATCAGCTGGTCATTGATGTAAGTCTTCAAAAAGAGAATTTGGATGTTCTTGTTGAATGCGGTGAAATGGTTGAGAGGGAATTAAAGGACAGCGGCCTGTTTAAAAGTGTCGGCATGGAAGGGGTCCAGACGCTTATACCCGATCTGGTATTTTATGTATTAAATCATCTGCCGGTGTTGTTTTCAAAAGCAGAGCTAAATAAAAACGTTGATCCCCTGCTAACGCCGGACAATGTTCGGAAAAGGTTTGAAGATATCTATTTCAAGCTGTCCGGTATGGAAGGAATTGGTCAGGCAGAATTTTTTTCAAGGGACCCCCTGGGGTTAAAAGATCTGGTTATGGCAAAATTATCCCTTCTTGCGCCATCCCAGGATGCATGGATTTATAAGGGAAGACTCATATCCTCCGACAACAGACACCTTCTTGTGATCGCCACGCCAATGGCATCAAGCACTGATTCCGGCTTTGCCCGCCTGGCAACAAACCTCATAAAGAAGTTATCAATCAAGCTGAACGAAAAATATGCTGAATCCGGACATCATGTTATTTTGACACCTGCAGGCGCCTATCGGGCTGCTCTGGATAATGAGGTGATCATTAAAGGCGATGTTAAAAAGGCATTGCTGCTTGCGACAATAGGCATCATGCTGCTCCTCATGGTTGCTTTCCCAAGACCCTTAATAGGGCTGTTGTCTTTTCTGCCTGCAATCGTGGGGACAATGGTTGCATTCTTTGTATATTCCCTGTTTTATAAAACCATTTCAATAATGGTTCTTGGATTTGGCGGGGCGATCATCTCTATCACCATCGATCATGGCATTGCTTACCTTCTATTCCTTGACCGTCCCCACCAGACCAGGGGGATAGAGGCCTCCCATGAGGTCCGGGCGATTGGATTGATTGCCGCCCTGACGACAGTCGGTGCTTTTGGCGCGCTCTTTTTTAGTGGTTTTCCTATTCTCGTACAACTCGGCCAGTTCGCGGCGCTTGGCATTTTATTTTCATTTTTATTTGTTCATACGGTTTTCCCAATGATTTTACCTGTCATGCCGCCGGCACGTTCAAGGGCGATACCGCTCCAGGCGTTGGTTAACAAGCTTGCCTCAAGTGGAAAAGTCGGGGCCTGTTGTGCCCTTTTTTTTGCTGTTGCAATGATTTTTTACGCAAAACCGGAATTTAATGTAAGTTTGCGCTCTATGAATACGGTCAGCAAGGGAACCATGGATGCTGAAAATTTGATGACAGAAGTATGGGGGACTATTTTTAACAAGATATATCTGATGACAGAAGGTGAGAGTGTGGCGCAGCTTCAGGAGAAAAATGACAAACTACTTAATATGCTGGATCAGGAGTTGCTTTCAGACGCCATGGTTTCAGGCTTTATTCCATCAATGATATTCCCGGGAAAGAACAGGAGGGAGCAAAATTTTGAATCCTGGAAGGAATTCTGGAACAGGGAACGGGCTGCAGACCTCATCACAACAATGAAAACAACCGCCTTGAATTTTGGTTTTGCCCCAGATGGTTTTGACCCTTTTTATAAAATGATTTTTCAAATATCTGATCCGCCGAAAACAACGGACATTCCTGAGGCGTTTCTAAATTTTATGGGCATATTCAGACATCATGACAGGCCGACCTGGATCCAGTTTTCCACGTTGACGACTGATAAATCTTATCGTGCCGAAAAGTTTTATGAAAAATTCAGTTCTTTGGGGAAAATATTTGACCCTGTTTTATTTTCAGAAAAACTGGGAGAACTTTTGTTTTCAACATTTGCAAAGATGCTGCTGATCATCGGCATTAGCGTTACGATTCTTCTGTTTGTGTTTTTTCATAATGTGAAATTGACGATTGTCGCCCTGCTTCCCATGGTCTTTGCGTTGATAAGCACGCTGGGCACATTGAAACTTATAGGGCATCCGCTCGATATACCGGGGCTGATGCTTTCAATTATCGTCATGGGCATGGGAATTGACTATTCACTTTTTTTTGTCAGATCATATCAAAGGTATGGTGATGCCGCTCATCCGAATTTCGGGCTGATTAGAATGGCGGTTTTTATGGCGGCAGTCTCGACAATCATCGGGTTTGGCGTATTGTGCTTAGCCGAGCATTCGCTTTTAAGAAGTGCGGGATTGACCTCGTTGATTGGAATCATCTACTCTCTGGTGGGCGCCTTTGTTATTTTGCCACCTGTTTTGGAATATATATATCCGGTTCAAAAGGAAAACATCGATGAAAAAGGGCCTGGCGTGAGCTGAAGCGGCCAAAATTTTTTTCATTCGCCGTTCGCACCTTAAGTTGAACGATTGTAAAGCAGAGAATACAGAACATGACCTCTTTAAACCCCAAAAAAATACTCCTTGTCCATCCGCTTGGGTACCGCGCAGAGGCAGCTGGAAAGGACGTTTCAAGATTGGCAAACATCATGCCCCCGCTTGGCCTGGCAAGTATTGCCGCATTTCTGGAAAAAAAGGGTATTGATGCCGCCATTATCGATAGTTTTGCTCATCCGGATTCAGCTTTTCGTATTCGTGATTTTCTGCTCTCAGAAAAACCCAGTTTTATCGGCCTGAGCTGTACGACGTCAAGCTTCCTTGACGGTGTTCTCACTGCGGAGCAGGCAAAAAAAACATTGCCTGGAATTAAAACTGTTTTTGGGGGGCCTCATGTTTCGGCCTTGAAAAACCAGGTACTTGAAGACTTCCCAATCATTGATTTTTTGGTTGTTGGTGAAGGAGAATTGACACTGGCCGATCTCATTGAATGTGAAGGGAGAAATCTTGACCCGGTCAAAGGTATCGTATACCGGGGAGATGAAAATAAAGTGTGTTTTTCCGGCCACAGATCCGAGCGAATTGACCTTGATTCTCTCCCTTTTCCTGCATATGAAAAACTGGCCGGGTATCCGGACACCTATAAACTGCCCATATTCAACTATCCCAAAACACCCAATACCAGCTGTATTTCAAGCCGCGGGTGCCCTTACGCCTGCAGCTATTGTGACCGTTCTGTCTTCAGGCGCAGCTTTCGATACAACTCGGCAGAATACCTTTATCAACACCTTACCTATCTGAAAGATCGTTTTGGCATAAAACACATTAATTTTTATGATGATCAATTTACATTTAACCGGAAAAGAATCGATGCCTTTACAAAAAAATTGATAGATCATCCCTTAGACATGACTTTTAACTGTGCAGCGCGCGCCGAACATATCGATAGTGAACTCCTCAGGCAGATGAAGTCTGCCGGCTGCTGGATGATAAGCCTCGGGATTGAAACAGGTGATGAAACCCTCCTGAAAATGCATCGGCAGAATGCAGATTTACAATTGCTGGAAGAGAAAATCCGGTTAATCCATCAAGCGGGAATCCGCACAAAAGGCCTTTTGATGATGGGGCTGCCAGGTGAAACTGAAGCAAGTATTCAAAAAAGTATGGATTATGTCTTTTCTCTTCCAATAGATGATTTTAATCTGGCAAAATTTACCCCTTTTCCAGGTTCCCCTGTATATGAAAAGATTCATGAAAAGGGTACATTTGATGAAGATTGGGAAAAAATGGATTGTATGCATTTTGTGTTTGTTCCAAATGGAATGACCAAAGAGCGCATCGAAAAGCTTTTTTATAATTTTTATCAAGCTCATTTTATGCGACCCAAGGTCATTTTTGGCTATATTGCCATGCTTTGGAGATCACCAGACAGTTGGATCCGGTTTTTAAAAAATCTGGCCGGGTTTTTTAACTTCATCAGGCACAGGAATCGACATGGAAATGCCGGACAATAAATTGAAACCCCGGAATATACTTCTGGTCATACATGTCAGCAGCTATACCCATGCTTTGCAGGACAGGATTTGTCGAATCATGGAATTGTACGATAAGGTAATGATCATCTATGATAAAAGCATGGAAGACGAAGTCGGATCGTAGCC
>JAUXCK010000117.1 GCA_030618925.1 Desulfobacteraceae bacterium | reverse complement strand
TGAACCCGGGCATCTCATGTATGATGATATCGTAAAAAGTGCTTCACCTGAACCGCCATCCATTGAAATCAATGCAACCCAAGACCTTGCCGTTGTCATCTATACCGGAGGAACCACCGGTGTCCCCAAAGGCGCGATGCTGACACATGCCAACCTGGTCTTTAACGTAATGGCGCTTCATCAATGGGCTCAGCTACCCCAGGATTCAAGCGGCAAGCCGGAACCTCTGAAATTGGGCGGCGCGCATTGTTTTCTGGGTGTACTGCCATGGTACCACAGCTTTGGATTGTCAATTGTCATGTTATGGTCCTGCGCCACCGGGAACAAGCTGGTCTGCATCCCCAACCCGCGGGACGGTGATCCTCCATTCACCGTCGTTCTCGAGGCCGTACAAAAATATAAAACCACCTTTATGGCAGCCGTCCCTACCATATACGTGGCATTCACCAATCATCCCCTGCTTGACCAATTTGATATTTCTTCCATTCAGGCATGCGGGTGCGGAGGCGCCCCGCTGCCGGTGGAGGTTGCCAAACAATTCGAAGATAAAACCGGGGCTATTATTTTTGAGGCCTACGGCCTTAGCGAAACATCACCGCTCGCAACCGCCAATCCAAGCAATGTTGAGCAACGAAAATTCGGCACAGTTGGTTTTCCCATAGCGAACACCGACGTTAAAATCGTTGATCTTGATGCCGGGCTCAAGGAGATAGCGCAGGGAGAAGACGGAGAAATCGGCATCAGCGGCCCGCAAGTCATGAAGGGGTACTGGCAGAGGCAGGAAGAGAGCGATGCTGTATTCAGGGAAATAGACGGGAGGAAATATTTTCTCACGGGCGACATCGGCCATATCGATGATGATGGATATGTCACCATCACTGACCGGAAAAAGGATCTGATTCTTGTGGGAGGGTTTAACTGCTACCCCAGGGAAGTTGAAGAGGTTCTTTACACCCACCCAAAAGTCGCAAATGTTGCAGTTGTCGGCGTGCCGGATCCAAAGAGCGGAGAAGCGGTCAAGGCCTTCATAGAACTGAAAGAAGGAGAGGAAGCCACTGAACAGGAAATCCTGGATTTCTGCAAAGAAAATATGGCCGGCTATAAACGGCCGCGCTCCATAGAATTCCGGAATGAACTGCCCACATCCGTGATCGGTAAAGTCCTGCGGAGAGTTTTGCGGGATGAGGAAATCGACAAGAGCAAATAGCATAAAAGGGCTAAACGACAAAAAGTGAGATGCGGTGTAACATCACAATCCCGTATCTCACTTTTTAGTTTTTCACTGCCTTTCTTGAACGTCAAACAGTCCTCAGCCCTTTACCATCTCCATCCCCATATCATACGCATCAAGATTTATCTTAACCTTGTCCTGTGTCATGTCCCCCTGAATAATCATCTTAAAATCATCCCGATCCAGGGGAAGCAGATTTGTCCCGGCAAGGGCCCCCAGCAGTATAATGTTCCCAAAAATCGGGTTTCCCATCTGCTCCATAGCCCTGTCCGTGGCATTGACAAACCACGCACTTTTAGAAAGCTCTGTCACATATGCTTTGGCGTCCTCAAGAGATGGATAGTCAAGTTCACCCGATATGACACCGACAGGATGAATCGGCCGGATATTACACAATACATTCACCTCAGGATTTCCGTAAGTCATCAATACACGGATTGCCTCGATGGGCTCGAGGGCAATGATCATGTGCGCCTGGCCGCGTGCAATCTGGGGGGACAGGCTGGAGGCGGAAGATACTCTCACATGGCTCATGACAGACCCCCCCCGCTGGGAAGCCCCAAAGGTTTCGCCGATGGTTATATGAAACCCCTTATGGGAAAGCATATTCCCGAGCACCCTTGACGCCATCACATTTCCCTGCCCCCCGACACCGGTAATAATCAAATTAAAGGGATCAAATGACAATTTGGTTTTTTCCATGTTTATGCGACCTCCTCTTTTTTGATAGCACCTGACGGGCAGATGTTTGCGCATACACCGCAGCCGGTGCAGATGGCCTCATCGATTCTGGCGGTTTGATTGTCCTTATCCCAAACGAGTCCCGGGCATCTGAAAATTCGCGTACACAACCTGTTGCAGCCGCACGACTGTCCCAGACATTCCTCGATATTAACAGACATCTCAAACATCTTCTTTTCTTTTTTTTCAGGGCTGAGGGCGCAAATCTGTTTCAATATCAGCACCTTTACCCCTTCCTTGTCCTCAAGAAGGTCAAAAAGCGCCTTCTGGGTCCCATCAAAATCAAACGGATCGCTGGTTTTTACCTTTGCCCCGATCGCTTCACAAACCGCCTGGATATCGATGTTCGGGGCCTCATTCCCACGTGCATCGACCTTCAGGCCCGGGTGTGGCTGAAAACCCGTCATGGCGGTACCGCTGTTGTCCAGAACAACGACGGTAATATTGGATTTATGATGCACGGCATTCACCAGGGCGGGCATCACTGAATGAAAAAATGTCGAATCACCGCACACGGAGAGGATGGGCTGTTCCATGCCGAACTGGTCAAGCTTCCCGAATCCGCTCGCCACTCCCGTCCCTGATCCCATTGAATGCATTGTTTTAAGCGACATGAATCCGGTCGGAAGTGTGGCCAGGCTGTAACATCCGATGTCTCCACAGACAAATCCCTCCTGATTGTCCATTTTGAGCACATTGTGGATCGACCAGAAAGAAGCCCGATGCGGACATCCCGGGCAAAAAGTCAGGTCCCTGGCCGGAGCGGCTTTGAGGGCATAAGTTTCAGCCTTTTCAGCATAGGATGAAGGCATGCTCTCATAGCGCATGGAAAAAATCTTTACCAATACGGAAATGATCAGGTCTGGATTCAATTCCCCCGCCATGGGAAGCGATCCGTCTCTCTTGCCGAAAAACGTTTTGATGCCGATCTTCGGGGCCAGCTCTGATGCGAGGATTTTCACATTCTCTTCCAGAAACGGTATCACTTCTTCGATGATTAAAATTTTATCTGTTCGCCCCATGACCTTTTCCATCAATTTCGGCGGGAGCGGCCAGGTGGTGCCGAGCTTTAACACGCCGACACGATCCTGAAGGCCTAAAATGTGGACTGCCTCCCTGGTGTACAGATCGCAAACAGATGCTGTAATAATCAGAAGCTCCGGATTGTCGGGACCGGTGTAAATGTTAAAGGGTGAGGTTTCAAATATCTCAATTGATTTTTTGAGTTTTTCGTGCTGCTGACCATGTCTATAGGATACCGGTACGCTCACGACGATCCCTTCCATTGGATCAAGAATAAACCCGTCGTGTTTGAAAAAAGCGCGGGGTGCTTCTTTTGGCAGTTCGCCAAAAATGACATTCCCGCTGGCGTGGGACAGACGGGTAACACTGCGCACCATAACCAGGTTCCTGATTTCTTCCGAAAGCTCAAAGGCCCACTTTGTCATGTCCTTTGCTTCCTGAAAGTTACCAGGCTCGAGAAGCGGGATCTCCAGCAGCCTGGCAAAATGACGCGACTCTCCTTCATTAATGCTTGAAAGGGCACCGGGATCATCGCATGGGACGATAATGATCCCTCCTCTTGTGCCGGACCCGGAAAGATGGAGGAGAAAATCAGCGGCCACATTCACACCATTTTGTTTTAACACACACATGGATCTGAGGCCTGCAAAAGAAGCTGCGGCAGCCACTTCCATGGCCACTTTTTCGTTTGTCGACCATTCCACATACAGGTTGTGCTCTTTGGGCACCTTGGCCAGGGTCGAAATTATCTCGGAGGAGGGCGTCCCCGGGTATCCTGCCGCCACACTTACACCTGCTTCGAGGGCTCCCCGGGCAATCGCCTCATTCCCCATGAGCAGGTGGCTCGTGCCTTTATGATCATCAGCGATACGCGTCATGTTCACTCCTTATGGATTTTTGACTTTAAAAAATTATCACTACTGGAAACTGGACATTTTCCAGTTCTCTGTCACTGCCGGTTGTTTATTCCTTTCTGAATCATTCCCTGCAGCCGCCTTCTCGATATTCTCCCGGGCCCTCCTCTTTTTCCCGTCAGCCCCTTGTATAAGATGGGCAAGATTTAATGCAGGCAGCTCATCTACGATCAAGAACCCTTCCTTTACAGCTTCATCGACCATCACTTCCCCTTTTTCACTTCGGATGATCAATGTATTCCATCCAGGTTTTCCTTCATAGGCACCCACAGAAACGTCCGCCCATTCAGCGGTCATATCCGGGCACACCGAGCATCCCTTGAGAACAAGGGGACGAATGTCACTCAAAGGAATTTCAATATCCTTATCAGCGGTTTTAACAATTAACACTTCTGCCGGTGGCGGCGGAATGTCCATACTGCAGATTGTCGACAAGTCCAATCTATCGGACAAAAAATCCACAAATGTTCTGAAATCAAGCGCCCAGGTACAAAAGAGCCCCACTGTAAATGCTATGGGATCTTTAAAATCCGCCTTGTCGAGCAGGTTGCACTTCATCTGGGCGACTGCCGTCATCTGGCAGGGTGTTCCCACAACCCCGATTCTGTCATACCCCTCCTCTACACCCTTATTCACACAGGAAAGCGTTGGAGACGCCACATACTTGGCAGAAGCGCATTGCACAACCTCCTCTTCTTTGGTGATCAAACGGGGAACCGGGATCAGGCCATCACTATCGGTCAACACCGCGGCATCAATCATTCCGGTTTTTAGCGCCAAGGTCATGAGCGCAGACACGGTCCCGCCATTCTGAAAAGGCCCGGAAATCATTTTATCACCTGCCCTGGACGCCGCAATCCTGCGATATTCGCCAAGGGCACTTCCCTGATATGGCTTTCCATAAAATGTTTGGGAAAGATTGTCATAATCAACCTCGGTCTTGGGGCAGTAGGCATAGCAGCGTCCCTGGGTGAGGTCGCAGGGAAACGTCATGGCCACCTTTCCCCGGTAGACCTTGAAATAGGGACAAAGCCCCACACAGGCCCCGCACGCAACGCACAAATCATTTTTAAGGATTTGCTCTACCAATTCGTTTGATCCTGATATTTGCATCAATTCCCCTCCGTGCTTATGCAGTGTATCGAGCCTTCCGGCATATTCAATCCATATTGTTGTAATTGGATATTAAACACTATGTGCTAGTCCTCGTCAGACCCCGGCATTTTACTGATCTGTCCGTCCCAGTCAACACCGCGCTTTTTAAGGGATGCTACCCTCACATAATAAAACACCACTAAAATAATTGTAAATAGAATATAAAGGATGCCTGCGACAGGGACTTCTGACAACACCAGTGCGATGAATCCACTGCACGAAATCACTGAAATAATGGCCACGATTTTCAGCAATCCCCTGGGCAGCTTGAAATAGGCATTATGGTATTCATCGGGAAATTTTTTGGGAAGATAAAGAGATGCTATGGAAACCAACACCGTCATCAATAGCACACCAATGGCTGTCATGACCCCGAAAAAGTCAATGCCCAACCCAAGAAATGCGTCAATAATAAGAAGCACAATGACCAACCCGAAAAACAGAACCACTGCATTCAATGGTGTTTTGGTTCTTTTCGTAATTTTACCGATAAAAGAGGGCATGATGCCGTCTCTTGCCTGGGAAAAAAGCTCCCGCGGGATCGCTATGGCGCCGGCATTAAAGGATGTCAGGCCTGCCGCCAGGGCACCAATACTCAGCATGCTCACCCAGAAGGGAGACAGGAAGCGTTCTCCTGTTTCTTTAAGTGGTGCGGTCATGGCCTTGATGGATTCAACATCGTACGGCACCAGGTTGGCAAACACCGTCCCCACGATGATGTAGATAACAAGTACCACAACACCACCGATCATAAGAGAGAGGGGTATATTTTTTTTGGCATTTTTCATCTCCTCGCCCATCTCTGCAATAACCTGAAAACCCATACATACACTGTAGCTGAGAATTGAGGCCATAATAAGACCGCCGGCGCCCTGGGGCAGGGATAATGTAAAACTTAACCCGCTTACAGATGCGCCTTTAACACCATATACCAGCAGTGCCAGAACTAAAACAGCCGTCAGGATCACCTGCATGGATATGGCAATCTTAAGTCCAAATAAATACAGGCCCAAAAACAAAACTGGCAAAAGAATTGCCAGCAAGCTTATGGGAATTTTCCAGGGAAGATAGGCTGCTATATATCCGGCCAGACCCAGTGAAACAAAAGATATGGTGCACACCACACCCAGAATCACCCACCAGGAGGCAAGGACACCCAAAAGGGGGTTTAAAAGCCTGCTGGTATAAAGATATCCTCCGCCGGCCCGGGGCAGCGCACTTGAAATTTGAATGAGCGGAATCACACCGATGATGGAGATGAGCATGGCAATGGCAAAAGCAAGCCATAAGGTAGATCCAACCTGGGCAGTCACCTGGGCAATGAGAGCGTAAATGCCCATGCCGATAACCCCTCCAATGACAAAAGCGGTCCCACCCATAAGCCCTATGGGTCGATCGAGTTTTACTCCCTCCAGCGAATCAGGTGTTTCTGTTTTCTTTCGAGCCATTGGACTGCCTCCTTATTCATGTGTTTCATGACATTAACAATTCTATTCAGTATCCTTATCTGCAGGCAATAACCTCAATCTCCAGAGGAAAATTCATGGGGATTTCCTTAACCGCCACACATGACCTTGCTGGCGGGCTGTCAGGGAAAAACGTCTTGTACACCGCGTTCATCTGTTCAAAATCCCCCATATCCCTTAAAAAAACCGTTGCCTTTACCACATCCGTCATACTGCTCCCCACGGTCTCCAGGGCAAATTTTATATTGTTAAGAACCAGTTTGGCTGCTGCCGGAATATCATCCTTTATCATCAGGTCCTTTTCAAGATCCACAGGCAAAATTCCTGATAAAAAAAGAAATCCACCTGCCTCCACAATGTGGGAGTAAGGACCGCCCTTTGCAAATGTCTCAATATCATACACTTTCTTCTGCATAAGCCATGCCTCCTTAAAAAATCGTTATTATTTTAAAAAAATCTCATACTCCCAGAAGGCTGCCGGGAAATAGAATACGGTATGGTATCAGGCTATATCATATAATGAGCGATTGATGACCAAAAATTATTATTGGAATGGAAAAAAGAAGGGTACCGCCTGACAAACCCTTAAATGATATGTTTTTGTTGACATGGAAGCCCTGATTTCCCTATTATTCTTTAAAATGATCCTTGATTCAAAAAAATTCATTTAAACTGATGTGTATCGCCAAATGGAGGAAACATGGATGATCTGACAAAAGAAAAAGAAAATGGCTTTGATTTTGAATATCTGATGGATGTACCCCAAAGCCTGGAAGAAAGCGGGGGTCAATTTCAAACCCCTGGATTTGGCCTTGCTGCCCAGCTTTTCTCAAGTTTTGCAAAAACCATCATTGAAAAACTGGGACCAGAGGAAGGTGAAGCGCTTCTGAAAGACAGTGTGGAATATTTCGGGAAAGAAAGAGGCAAAAGAATCGCTGACAAAGTAAAAGCCGATGGAAAGCCCTTGAGCTTTAAAAAATGGCTCATATACACAGATATTGACGCCTCAAAAAATTTTGCCCCAGCACCGGATATTGAAAACGATGATTTGGTGGTCAAAGTAGATGACTGCACCTTCTGCGATGGCGCCAGGGAATGGGGTTTGGAAGATTATGCGAAAATTTATTGCAAGTACGCTGATTTTGCCATCCATGAGGGGTACGGAGCAGGGGTTAAACTTATCCTGGAGGATCGTTTTTCCTCTAAGTCGGAT
>JAUXCK010000127.1 GCA_030618925.1 Desulfobacteraceae bacterium | reverse complement strand
ATTGGAGAGCAAGATTCTATGACAATTATGACGGGACATCAGAGTGGTCTGAAACGATTGCCTTCACCACCCTTACGGATGAGACCTATGATGTGAACCTGAACGGTATCCCCGACGGGCAGGAAGTTGACACCACCACTGACCTTGACGAGAATGAGATTCCGGACCTTTCCCAGGATGACATTTTAAGCCTCAACAACATCGCCTTGAACACACAGATAGGCATCAAAAAATATAAGAATGTGATTGCCATTGAATCTGCAAAAATTCTGGATCTGAACAACTTCCCGGATATTAAGAACAACCCGGAAGATATACCGTTTGGTTTAATCAGTTTCAGAATTATGGTGCGACATCCCGGGGATGAGGCCGCAATCAAGATATGCCTTTCCGAGCCTGCACCAGAAGAGGCGTTGTGGTACAAATACGATTCTCTCACAGGGTTCTATGCGTATTCGGATCATGTGATCATGAGCCATAACAGAAAATGTCTCATCATCACACTCAAAGACGGCGGATTCGGCGATGATGACGGCGTTGAAAACGGTATCATTGTTGATCCAAGCGGGCTCCTGATGCCTTCCGTACTTCGGGAAACAAATGATGTCGTCAATCGAACCGAATTGTCTGAAGCAGCCGCCGACGAAACAGAAGGGGGATGCTTTATTTATTCCCTGGTTCACAGGTAGACAACGAATGCTGGTATGAAACGATCTAAACCATTTACAACTTCAACCCGGTTTTAAGACAGCGCTTCCATAAAAAAAAGAGCGGTATCAGGGGCATCAGGCTGACCACTGCAGACACCTGGAAAAGCAGCGGCACAGGGATAAACCCAGCCTCCCCGTTTAATGTGGTTGGGATGCCAAATTTTTGGATAATGAAGGAGCCGATTGCCGGACCAATCACCATGGGAAGCATCACCATGAAGATGAGCCTGACGCCCTGAAATTGTCCCCTGGCATCCAGGGGCATCAGGTTGCGGATCCAGGCACCCAGGACAATCATCATCAGGAAGCCGACACTCTTCAGAGCCCCGGTGAGCCCCAGGAGCCACAGCTGCCCGGTTAAGGAAAAAAGGAATTGCCCCATGGCGCTGGCCAGATAGCCGATAATAATGACAGTAAACCCTCTTCCCCTGTCAGTCAGCTTTCCTATGGGAACGGCAAACAGAATCAGGACCGGTGCCACAATGGCTGTCAGTATTCCGGCCGTGGTTTTGCTTATGTGCAGATAATTATTCAGATAAATCACTTCATAGGGGATCACAATCTCCTGGGCGATATTGAAGATAACCATAGTCAGAAATACGAGGTACAGGTCTCTGTTTTGTTTGATGCTCTGAAAGGAGAAGACACTCATCAGTTCAGAAAAATAGCCTTTTGACGTAACCTCCCTCTGAGGCCGCAGATCAGGGCCTTCCTGAAGTTGAAAAGAACCGACCAGTCCCATGATCAATACCAGGCCCCCCAGGGTCAGAAAAAAAGAAAAGTACCCAATGGTATCGATCAGCAAACCGGAAAGCCCCATCCCCAGCATAATCGCCAGGACCGGCAGGATCATCAGCACCCCTTCCGCAGTTCCGCGATTGGTCTCATCGGTGATATCGGTGACCCAGGCGTTGAACGCTGCATCATTTGCCGACGACCCGAAAAAGGTCATCACCGCATCCAGTAGAACAACCAGAAGGATGGCTATCTGGGTGGACTTTGCCCAGGCTGACATGGGATAAGCAATGGTGGAGAGCGCCCAGAGTGTATACCCGTACAGGATGAAAGGCTTCCGTTTCCCGATTCTGTCGCTGAGGGTTCCCACAACCAGTGTGGTCAGGGTGGCCACGATGGCGCTGACGGCCACCATGACGGCAATGGGTCCGGGATCCGGCGTTATGGTATCGAACAAAAAGGTGTTGAACCACGAGTTCTCCACATTCCAGGCGATTTGACCGCTGAGGCCCAATAACACGAGAACCGTCCAGTTCCTTTTTCCCAATTTTGTGGCTTCCCCCTGGTTCACCTTTATGACTCCTCTTTAGTAAAAATCCGTCGAATGGACGAAATTCTGACTCAAAACACAAAAAAAAATATTGGCAAGATGTGAGAATTCGCGTATAGCTGATGCCAATGTGGTATAATCCAGTCCGTTTTTCTGAATCGAAAACCCGGTAACAGATGCTGGACCAGCCTAATTGCTGTGAGTGTGACGGGGCCGGAACTATTGGACGATCGATTTTTGACAAACTTTCATTGTATGATAACATGCATATCTCATTAATCAAGGGGGGAACCGATGAAATTTCTAAAAGTTGACATGTCCCAAAAAACCGTGACGTTGGAAGATGTTAAGAGTGATTATGCAGGGCTCGGCGGCAGGGGGCTCACATCCACTATGATCAATGCAGAGGTCCCTGCTGAATGTGACCCGCTTGGACCGGACAACAAACTTATTTTCGCACCCGGCATCTTGAGCGGGACAAGTGCTGTGAATACAAGCAGGATCTCTATTGGCGCAAAAAGTCCTCTGACCGGGGGAATAAAAGAGTCCAATGTGGGGGGCACTGTCGCCACGGCCCTGGGCAGACTCGGTATCGCAGCTATTATCGTTGACGGTCAGGCGGCGGCAAATGAGCTGTTCCTCCTTAAAATCGACCGCAGCGGGGAAGCGAGCCTCGTTCCCGGCGATGAATACAAGGGGATGCGTACTTATGCGCTGGTGGAAAAACTGCTGAGCACCTACGGCGAAAAAAATGGCGTCCTGTGTATCGGGCCTGCCGGTGAATTTCAGCTGGGATCTGCATCCATCCAGGCATCTGATGTGGATGGACGCCCATGTCGGGCTGCAGGGCGGGGAGGCATGGGCGCTGTCATGGGTGCTAAGGGGCTCAAAGCCATCGTTGTTGAACTTGGTGCTAAGAACTCCGAAGCCCTCACTGACCCCGAAGCCTTTAAAACCGCCTCTAAAGCCATTGTAAAAGCCATTAAAGAGAATCCGTTTACAGGACAAATCTTGCCAAGCGCCGGCACGGCTGCACTGTTAGGGATGGTGAATGGCCTGGGCGCCTTTCCCACCCGTAACGCCACGGCTGGACAATTTGAGGGAGCGGACAACATCAGCGGAGAAAAATTGGCAGAAGTGATCACTGAGCGCGGCGGTAAAACGACCCATGTGGGGTGCACCCAGTGCATCGTTAAATGTTCCAATGAATATGTCGATAAAAACGGTAAGTTTGTGACCAGCTCCCTGGAATATGAAACACTCTGGTCAATGGGCGGGATGCTTGGAATCGATGATCTCGACGCCATTGCCACGCTCGACTTCCTGGCCGATGACATTGGTCTGGACTCAATAAATGCCGGTGTGGCCTTGGGAGTAGCCATGGATGCCGGACATAAAAAATTCGGTGACAGCCAGGCGGCCATCGACATGATGGAGGAAATCGCCAAGGGATCCGAGTTCGGCAAAATACTGGGGAACGGCCCTGAAGCGGTGGGCAAGCACTTTAACCATCATCGCGTACCTGCAGTTAAAGGCCAGAGTATTGCGGCCTATGATCCCAGAGGCATGCAGGGAAATGGTGTGACATTTGCCACCTCCCCCATGGGAGCCGATCATACCGCCGGAAACCTTGTCGGAGAATACCTCACCGGCGCACTCAACCCGCTTGAAGCAGAAGGCCAGATTGAAGCATCCCGGAACGCCCAGATCGCCATGGCAGCCCTCGACTGCACGGGTTTCTGCCTGCTTGCAGAACCCGCGTTAGCAGCGCCGGGTGCTACTGAAGCCTTCATTGAATTGTTGAATGCCAAACTCGGCACTCAGATGGGAATAGAGGATTATACCAACATGGGGATTCAGACGTTAAAAGCCGAAAAAGAATTCAACCGCAAGGCAGGATTGACGACTAAAGATGACAGGCTGCCAAAATTCTTTTATGAAGAAGCGCTTTCCCCGCATAACAAGGTGTTTAGCATCAAAGATGAAGATTTAGACAGTATTTTTGATTTTTAACAGGTGTGATGATGAAAATCAGGGTTAAATTACGCGGCACACTACCCCATAAATTCCCTGAATATGATCACCAGCAGGGTCTTGACATTGACATTGCAGACGAGGCCAGTGTTCAAGACCTGCTGAATCATCTTCAACTCACAGACTCCGATAAATGCGCTATTGCCATTGATGGCCGAATTGCCAAGGCTGAACAGAAGCTGAAGGGGTTGACTTCCGTAAATATCTTTCAGATCGCGCATGGCGGATAGCCGGAGACCTGCAGCCAAATTAATAAAGATCCTGGCCCAGAGGACCAGATTTTCTATAAAAAAATAAAAGAGGACTTTTCCATGTCTGATGACAGGCCTGACAATCTCGACCGTCTGTTTTATCCCAAAAATGTTGCCATTATCGGTGCTTCACCCAAATCAGCAGGGTTTTTATGGGGTGGCAATACATTTATCGAGGGTATGATCAACTGCAATTTTCCCGGTAAAATTTTCCCGGTCCATCGAAATGCTGAAAGTATTCTCGGCATGAAATCCTACAAAAGCGTACTTGAAATCCCTGAAGATATCGATTTTGCCATTTTCAGCATCCCGCAGTCAGCCGTTCTAAAAGTCATGCAGGAGTGTGTGGAAAAGCGTGTCCGGTTTGTCCATCTCTTTACGGCAGGATTCAGTGAAACCGGCCGGGAGGAAAACATACGGGTTGAAGAAGAGCTGGTCAGGCTGGCAAAAAAGGGCGGTATAAGGCTTGTCGGCCCCAATTGTATGGGTATTTTTTGCCCTGAAGGCGGTCTTGCCTGGTCCAAAAGTTTGCCCAGTAAAATCGGTTCTGTGGGCTTTGTATCCCAAAGCGGGCAGCTGGCCGGTCATTTTACGGGAACCGGGGAGCATCATGGTCTCAGTTTCAGTAAGGTCGTCAGTTTCGGCAATGCCAGCGATCTGCAATGCCATGATTTCCTCTCTTATCTGGCCGCTGATGACAAGACTGAAATTATCGGCGCCTATATAGAAGGCCTTAAGGACGGCAGGGCATTTGCCGAGGCTGCCAGACACATCACGAGAAAGAAACCGCTGGTTGTCTGGAAAGGCGGGCAGACCGAAGGTGGCGCACGGGCCACTGCATCACACACTGCCTCCATCGCCGGGTCAACCGACATCTGGAGATCTCTCTGCAGGCAGCTGGGCATTATTTCGGTTAACTCTCTGGAAGAAATGGTGTTCACCATTATCGGACTGCAAAAACTGCCACTCCCCAATGGGTCCCGGGTGGCTATTCTGGGCGGTGCTGGAGGGGGAAGTGTTACCATGACGGATGTTGCGGAAACTGAAGGCCTGAAAGTTCCCCGCCTGTCGGAAAAGACCATCAGCGCGCTGGAACAATTCGTCCCCCTTGAGGGAAACAGTGTCAAAAACCCGCTTGATATGATGATCACACTTTTGGACAAGAAAAATTTCTTGAAAACAATGGAACTTCTGAGAGACGATCCCAATATTGATGCCCTTATCTTCTCTCAACCCGTTCACTGGTCCCATCAGGTTGGTGGGCGCGCTTTTATGGATATGTTTATACAAATGACTTACGATGGTATGAAAGCACTGGAAAAACCCATGATCATCGCCCTTGAACAAACCCATACCCTGGATGGTGTGGTCATCCGAAGAGAGGTCTTTGAAAAATACAATGCTGCCGGGATTGCCACGTTCCCGTCTTTTCAGTCAGCCGCGCAGATTGTCTCAACAATGAGTCGATACCAGGTTTTCCTGAACGATCACTAAATCAGCCGCAAGTTTGACCCTGATCTTAATCCTGACCTTAATCTTACCCCCCGATCAAACAGGATTTGGCCTATGGTCAAAACAAATGATTAAGATTAAGATCGAAATTTAGAGCTGACCAACGGTTTTAATTACACCCATTGCAATTATTCGCCTTGACAATAGATTATAATTAACGATACACAGATATAAAATTTTAACTTCGTTGCGTTGAGTAAGCCCGTCGAGAAAATCTAAACGATTTGCCCACCCTATTTTCCCGATCCTAACTTTTCTCAATCTTATTCAGCCCGATGATGGAAAGCACTCATGAAAAGAAGGAGAAGTTGATATGGCCGATGGTATTGTAAAGTGGTTTAATCCGCAAAAAGGCTATGGATTTATCGAGCAGGAAGAGGGTCCCGATGTGTTTGTTCACCATTCGGGCATTAATTCTTCAGGTTTCAAATCTCTGAATGAAGGGGATCGGGTTACCTTTGAAATTGAGGATGGTCCGAAAGGCCCGTCCGCTGTTAATGTGACCGTTGTTTAATCGAAGATTTTTGTAGAAATGGGTTGAATCCTTTGGGAATCAAAGGATAGTGATTTTTACCGCCTCTACTTGACAGAATTCCTATCCATGCAGCCAATATTTTTTTCTGTCATTTTACATACATTTATGTTTGTAAGTAAAAATAGAAAGCGTAAATATTTAAAATTCTGGTGATGTTGCCCGCGTCATACCGTGACAGGACCCCCTGCGAGAAATAATCTTCTGACGGATTTCTTTACTGCATATCCCTGCAGCATGGAATTCCGTACAGGGAATCCGCTGCTCTTACAGCATTTAAAATGGCCCTTGCCATGACTTCGGCCGCAATCGTCCCCAATGCGGTGAGGTTGCATTGAACATCGCCCGTGGACATGCAGAAAATCGCATCTCCGTCCTCCATGCTGTGAACCGGGTTTATTGCCCTGGCAAGGCCGTCATGGGCCATCATGGCAACTTTCGTGGCACCGCTTTTACTCAGCTTCGCATTGGTGGCAACAGCGCCAATGGTTGTGTTGTCCGGCAGGAGTGCGCTTTCACCAAACGGATGATTCAGCAGATATGTCACCGCATCTGAAAACCCGCTTCTCTCTTTATTAAGGTTGCCGGCCACAATCCGGCCTGTGGATGGATCGATCACATCCCCAAAACAATTCACAGCCACAATCGCTCCCACCACAAGGTCTCCGGCCCGGTGGCTGGCCGTCCCGATCCCCCCCTTCATCAGGGCAAAGGGATCCCCCACTTTCCCGACAGTCGCCCCCGTGCCTGCCCCTATGTTCCCCTGCTCCGTGTTTGAGTCACTTGCATGCTCACAGGCAGCATAGCCCATTCTCCTGTCAGGCCTGGCATCAAGCTTTCCCACCACAAGATCATACAAAGATGCTCCCACAACGATGGGAACGATGGCCATGCCGGCAGCCGTATTAAGTCCGATTCCCCTTTCATCAAGGTACGCCATCACACCGGTTGCACCATCTAAACCAAAAGCGCTGCCGCCGCTGAGATAAACCGCATGCACTCTGTCAACCGAATTTACAGGATCGAGCAAAGGGACTTCTCTTGTGCAAGGCGCACTCCCCCTGACATCCACCCCGGCCACTGCTCCCTTTTTGCAAATAATGACGGTACACCCTGTACCGCCTTCAATGTCCTGAGCATGGCCGACAGCAATTCCAGGGACATCTGTTATGGCATCTTTCATTTGGT
>JAUXCK010000024.1 GCA_030618925.1 Desulfobacteraceae bacterium | reverse complement strand
TTAGCGCAGGGCTGCAAGAAAGGTTTCCTGGACCAGATCTTCTGCCGCAGAAAGATCTTGAATTCTTGCGCAAGCAAACCGGTACAGGTAGTTGCCGTAGCGGTCTACCCATGTGGTGGGGTCAGAGGCGTTTGTGTCATTTGTTGCGGGTCTTGAAGTCATGGCTATTTTATTCTTATATAGAAAACCTGGTCCTCTGGGCCAGGATTTTTATTTAGATCTGATGCCGGTGTTTGGTTTTCTTTTATCAGGCCTGGGTGAAAAATCAACCCGTTTTGACAATTAAGGGGTGAAGGGGACAAAAGGGAAACAATAGATTGCATAATAGCAGTCAGTGATTATTTTGGTGAAAGATAGAGGAAGAGGTGTCGCTCCCGTGGCACGCTCTGCCCGATTGATAAGATATAATTAAATCCACAGCGTGGAGGGCTCGGTATGAAAGCAATCCAATTTGCAGTTTGCGTCATCATCATGGGAGTCATTGTTGGCGGATGTCAAAACCCAAAAAAAGAGGGTACCATTATGCAGGAGAAATATGACACAGGCCATAAGGCCACGTTTGCGGGCGGATGTTTCTGGTGTGTGGAGGCCGACTTTGAAAAGGTACCGGGCGTCCTTGAAGTGATATCCGGGTATACAGGCGGTGTAAAGGAAAATCCCACTTATGCGGAGGTGTGTGCGGGTGGAACGGGACATGTGGAAGCCGTGCAGGTTGTGTATGATTCTGAAAAAATAACATATACGGAATTGCTCGATATTTTCTGGAGACATGTTGATCCTACAGATCCAGGAGGTCAATTTGTGGACAGGGGGTCTCAGTATCGACCCGTTATATTCTATCATGACGAGGAACAGAAACGCCTGGCTGAAGCGTCAAAATATGAATTGGAAAAATCCCAGAGATTCGATAAGCCTGTTTCTACGGAAATCCTTAAGATAAATAAATTTTATAAAGCAGAGGACTATCATCAGGATTACTATAAAAAAGATGCGCTCCGATATCGATCCTATCGATCGGGATCCGGTCGTGACCAGTTCCTGGAAAAAATATGGGCCACCCCGGAAAAACCAGATAATAAGGCTGCGGCGCTCCCCGGGTATTCCAAACCACCCCCTGAGTATTATAAACCAGATGAAAAGATCATCAGGGACACACTGACACCAATCCAGTACAAGGTTACCCAGCTCGAAGGCACAGAGCAGGCATTTCATAATGAGTACTGGGACCATAAAGAAGAAGGTATTTATGTGGATGTTGTTTCGGGTGAACCCCTTTTCAGCTCAAGGGATAAGTTTGATTCAGGGACCGGCTGGCCGAGCTTCACTCAACCCATTGATAAGGGATTTGTCGTGGAGAAGCAGGACCGAACCCTCTCTATGGATCGTACTGAGGTCAGAAGCAGGTACGGGGACTCTCATCTCGGTCATGTATTCCCGGACGGACCGGCCCCAACCGGTTTGAGATACTGCATGAATTCCGCTTCACTGAGGTTTATACCCAAAGAAGCACTTGAAACAGAGGGGTATGGGGAGTTTGCGTCAATTTTGAGATAAAGATGAGCGAGGATTGACCCGGGTCCTAGACGTGTTCGATGACTGTATGATCTGAAATTTCTGAATTGGTTGTACAAAGATCCGAAAGAGACAGTTTATGGACATCGTCATTTCCGGTCAACCGTGCAAACTCTTGAAGCTCCAGTGTTGATACCTTTAGGAAATTGTTCAGCCCTTTGGCCGCCCGGTCACTATTCAAGCGTGCTCTTAAAGAAGGATCCTGGGTCGTAATCCCCATGGGACATTTTCCGGTATTGCATACGCGATACTGCTTGCATCCAATGGCAATAAGTGCTGAGGTAGCGATGGCGATTGCATCCGCACCCATGGCCAGCGCCTTTGCGAAATCGGATGACACCCTCAAGCCGCCGGTGATCACCAGAGAAACATGAGATGCATTTTTCTCATCAAGGAATTTTCTGGCGCGATAGAGAGAAAACACAGAAGGTACGGAAACTGCCATTTTTACAAATTTCGGTGCAGACCCGGTTCCCCCCGCCCTGCCGTCAATTGTTATAAAGTCAGGATTGGCAAAGAGTGCGGTTTCCAGATCCTTTTCAATATTACCGGCGGCAATTTTGATGCCTATGGGTTTTCCTTCTGAAGCATCCCTCAGCCATTCAACTCTTTTTTTTAAATCCTCCTGGTTTAAAATGTCCTTAAAGTGCGATGGGCTGATGATATCCAACCCTTTCTTGAATCCTCTGATTCTCGCAATCTCCTCAGTGACTTTTCCCCCTGGCAGATGTCCACCCATACCCGGTTTTGCAGACTGCCCAAATTTTATTTCCACAGCATCAGCAGCTTTCAAATTTTCTTTTGTGACACTGTATTGATTGGGCACGTATTCGAAAATATATTTATAGGCACTTTCAAGCGACTCCGGTAATATTCCGCCTTCTCCGGAGCACATGGCCGTTTTCACCATGGCACTGCCTCTGGACAACGCAACATGAGCTTCTTTTGAAAGCGCACCAAAGGACATATGAGAAATATAGACCGGTGTTTCGATAATCAAAGGCTGTTTTGCCCTTGGCCCGATAATCGTTTGAACATTAACAGGGGCATCGTGATTTAACGGGATTTTAGATAACTGGGCCCCTTTCAGAAGGATGTCATCCCATGAGATAACGGGCTCTTTTGTGCGCATGGGTTCGGATATGGATACGCCTGTTTCCGCTATTTTATGAATATCGGCCATAAAGGGTTCTGTTTCATCAGAGATGTGGCTGAGATCGCTTAAATATTCATTTTCAATACTTGTTTCTCCGGCGATGACAGCCCTGGGTTTTGGCGCAGCTTTTTCAGACACTGCGAAATAGTTTTTTTGGGATTCACAAACCGGACAGACCCAGTCCTCCGGAAGATCGCTCCACTTCATTCCTTCCCGGTCTTCGTCATATATATATTGGCAAACTTCACACCTGTATTCAGACATTTTTGATCTCCTTGGCTTCACCCTTGACGCCTTGGCCCTGAACCCCTCAGGCTTTTGCAACGATAGGGCTAGATATCCAGGTTGGCAGGCTCATAGTATTCTCTGGGCACCTTGCAGTAGGGGCATCTTGACGGCGGCGCCGTCCCCTCATAGGTATACCCGCATTCACTGCATTTCCATCTGACCGGGGTTTCACGCCGGTACACCGTCCCATCCTCAACCATTTTTAAAAGGGCTTTAAAACGCTCCATGTGCTGTTTTTCGATTTTTGCAATCTGGGAAAATAAACTGCACGCTTCCTTGTTGCCCTCCTGATCCGCTTCGACTGCAAACTTCGGGTACATCTCTTCTGATTCGTAATGTTCACCGTTGATGGCATCTTTCAGGTTTTGAGCAGTGCTGGTGGTCCCGCACAGGAGTTTTAATTCCTCAAGTGCATGATGCTTTTCATTATCAGAGATCTCCTCAAAAATTTTTGCAATATAGCGATACCCTTCCTTCCTGGCAACGTCGGCAAAATATGCATATTTGTTCCTTGCCCGCGATTCTCCGGCAAATGCAACTTTAAGATTTTTTTCGGTGTTGGACATTATTCTGCCTCCTCTATTTATGGACACATGGGAATTTTTCAACACTTTTTGTTGCCTTCCTCATTACACCCTTTTGCTGCAATTGTAAACGGGCCGCTGAGAAAAATGCATGAACGACAGAGGTGGATTAAGGGTATTGTCCGGGGGTGAATGCTATGATATGCAAAGAATAAATGCAAAACCAAAAGCAAGGACCCCCCTTGCCTCTACAATTTTGGTGAGGATCCGAAAATCAGATTGCTCGTGAGTAAGAGGGTCCGGCGGCTTACAGAAAATGCAGCTAAGGAGTGTATAAAATGGCTTCAAAAAAAATTAGACTTGTGTCGTGGAATGTGAACGGCATCAGGGCGGCGGTAAAGAAAGATTTTTTTAGTGCCCTCCAGGCACTTGATGCGGACATTATCGGAATTCAGGAAACAAAACTGCAGGCACACCAGCGCACCGATGCGATGATGAACGTGGAGGGGTATGCATCATGCTGGGCCTACTCATCGGTAAAAAAAGGGTATAGCGGCGTCGCAGGCTATTCGCGGTTACAGCCGGAGAATATCAAAACTGGAATCGGCATTTCAAAGTATGATGAAGAGGGCCGAATCCTGGAACTGAATTTCAAAGAGTTCATTTTCTTTAATGTGTATTTTCCCAACGGTCAGATGAGTGAAGAGCGGCTCACGTATAAACTTGATTTTTATGATGCTTTTTTCAAGTATACGGATAAGCTGAAAAAGAAAGGCAGACCGCTTGTCATTACCGGTGATTTTAATATTGCCCACAATGCGATTGATCTCAAGCATCCCAAAGCAAACAAAGACAGGTCAGGATTTTTAAGAATAGAAAGGGACTGGCTGGATCGCATCGTCAAAAGGGGTTATGTTGATACTTTCCGATATTTTTATCCGGATCGGGTAAAATATTCATGGTGGTCCTACAGGTTTAATGCACGTAAAAACAATGCAGGGTGGCGGATCGATTATTTTTTTGTCACCAGAGATATTATTGACATGGGCTGGATTAAGGATGCATTTATTGACAATGATATTTTCGGGTCGGATCACTGCCCTGTTGGGATTGACATGGAGATATGAAGGTGTCCGGGAAGCTGGATGTAGAATGATCTGTACGCATAGATAATGAGAGGATGGTGATGGAAATGGAACCCTTAAACAGAGTCGATAATCCTGAGGAATTTTTCATATTCAATCCCGCGACAGGTGAAGAAGTGGGCAAATATAAGCTGATGAACAGGCAAGATGTTGATTCAGCTGTTGCCCGGTCACGGGAGACATTTTCCAACTGGTCTGAAACCACACTTGAAGAACGCCAGGCCATTTTAGGCAGGGCCGCATCAGTATTATCCGAGGATTCCGAAAGATATGCTGATATTATATCCAGGGAAACGGGTAAAACCAGGCTGGATGCAATGCTGGCCGATATTTTTTCGTTTTTAGATCTTTTAAAATATTACAAGAAAAATGCTAAAAAATTTTTAAAGCCTGTCAAAGTAAAAGGAAATCTGCTGCTGCCCGGAAGAAAATCCTATTATATGTTTGAACCCAAAGGGGTGGTCGGCATTATTGCGCCATGGAACTACCCGTTCACACTTATGGCCGGTCCGGCTGTTTCTGCGATAACAGCGGGAAACACGGTGGTGCTGAAGCCCTCATCTCAAACCACGGCAAGCGGATTGATATTTAAAGAAATTATGGAAAAAGCAGGACTGCCTGAAGGGGTGATCAATGTCGTGACCGGAAACGGAAAGACAACGGGTCAGGCACTATTGGAAGCAGATGGACTGGACATGCTTTTTTTTACCGGATCGACCGCTGTGGGGAAAACCGTAAATCGGTTGGCCGCCGAACGGATGATTCCTGTGATTATGGAACTTGGCGGGAAAGACGTGGCAATCGTTACCAAGAACGCAAACCTGGACAGGGCGGCCCATGGGGTTGTCTGGGGCGGCATCACCAATAGCGGGCAGACTTGTATCGGAACAGAACTGGTTCTCGTCGACCGGTCAGTATATGACGCCCTGGTTAAAAAAGTTGTGACACTGGTGGATTCCCTCAAGTCCGGCAGCAGGGCCGGCGAAATAGGATCCATGACCATGAGGCCTCAACTGCGGATTGTGGAAGATCAAGTTAAAGACGCTGTTGACAAAGGGGCAAAGGTACTGACCGGCGGAATTTCAAATCCAGAACAAAAGGGGATGTATTATCCCCCGACAGTCATCGTCGATACCCGGCCGGACATGAAGGTCCGCACCGAGGAAACATTCGGCCCGCTAATTCCAATTATCCCTTATGATACCATTGAAGAGGCCGTCCGCATTGCAAATAATTCCAACTATGGCCTTTCCGGTGCAGTGTTTACGAGAGACATGGTGGCAGGCAGGGCCATCGCAAAACGATTGAAAACCGGTTCTGTGAACATTAATGACGTCCTTATCACGTATGCTGTCCCGGATTTGCCTTTTGGAGGGGTCAAACAATCGGGGGTCGGCTCATACCATGGAAAATCAGGCATACGGGCGTTTACAAACATCAAATCCATAACTGAATTCAAGTGGGATTTTAAAAAGGAGATTTACTGGTATCCAATTCCGGGTATGGGAGAGCCGGAACTGCGTGAAAAGATCCTGGCCGCAGCCTTTAGAGTCATTTTTTCAGGGAATCTATTC
The DNA here is from genome assembly GCA_030618925.1 of Desulfobacteraceae bacterium. Taxonomy (GTDB): domain Bacteria; phylum Desulfobacterota; class Desulfobacteria; order Desulfobacterales; family SURF-7; genus JAUXCK01. The sequence continues at coordinate 7,214 of JAUXCK010000024.1, read as the reverse complement.
AAAAAGCTGTCAGCATCGAGCCGTCTGGTATGGGAGAGTTGGAAAATAAGAAGAAAACGTCACCGCGGCTTCTGATCTCTGGCCGGCGGCTGTAACAATTTGTTGAATTCAGATTCCTCAAGTATTTTTTCTGCCAAAATGATCTCTCTTATGGTCTTGCCTGTTTCAAGGGCTTTTTTCGCAATCTGCGTTGCGCTGTCATACCCGATATGAGGAACGAGGAAGGTCGCCAATGCAAGACTTTTTTCGATATTTGATGCGCAGATGCGTCTGTTGGCCTTGATTCCCGCGACACATTTTTCAGCAAAGACCCTGGATCCGGCTGCCAGAATATTAACAGACTGCAATAGATTGTAGGTGATGACCGGCGTCATGGCATTCAGTTCAAAATTCCCCCCCTGTCCCGCCAGCATTATGGTGGTATCATTTCCCATTACCTGGGCCGCAACCTGAATGATCGCTTCGGGTATGACAGGATTGATTTTACCCGGCATGATGGAAGAGCCGGGCTGAAGGGATGGAATTGTTATTTCACCAAGCCCGCATCTCGGACCGGAAGCGAGCCACCGGATATCATTTGCGATTTTTACAAGCCCCGTGGCGATGGTTTTCAGTACGCCGCTGGTTTCAACTGCGGCATCCCGGGCACCCTGGGCTTCAAAGTGATTCTCTGCCTCCCTGAAAGCAAGATTTGTGTGCTCTGAGATCAGAGCAATCACCCGGGCCGCAAAGTCCGGATGCGTGTTTAATCCGCTGCCAACTGCTGTTCCTCCGAGTGGCAGCTCGGAAACTCTGTCCTCTATACCCTTGATACGCCTGATGCCGAGTGCGATCTGCCTTGCGTATCCTGAAAATTCCTGCCCAAGCGACAGCGGAACTGCATCCTGGAGATGGGTTCTGCCAATTTTTTTAACGTCCGTAAATTCTTTTGCTTTTTGAGACAGTTCCTCCTCAAGAACCGTGAGCGAGGGGATCAGGCGATCCATGATTAAAGATAACACTGAAATGTGAAGGACCGAAGGGATAATGTCATTGCTCGACTGACCCAGATTAACATGATCATTGGGATGAACAGGGGTTTTGCCGCCCATTTTTCCTGTCATGAGCTCATTTGCCCTGGATGAAATGACCTCATTCATGTTCATGTTTGTGGATGTGCCCGAACCTGTTTGAAAAACATCAACCACAAAGTGAGCGTCATATTTTCCGTCCATGACGTCCTGAGCAGCGGCAACAATTGCGTCGGCGATGTTCTGATCAAGAAGGCCAAGCGCTTTGTTGACCCTGGCGGCACATTTTTTTACGAGTCCAAGATTGGAAATAAAGGTTGATGAAAACCTTAGCCCGCTGATGGGAAAGTTATCAACAGCCCTTTGGGTGCCGGCCCCGAAATAGGCACCTTCAGGTATTCGAATAGATCCAAGAGAGTCGCTTTCTTCCCTGAATTTTTTTCCCCCCATTTGTATGGATATCCCCTCTGATGATAAAGTTATAAATCCAGCAAATCAGATGTGGCCCATAAATGCAATACAGAGTTTACACGGTTTACTAAAAGAGATATATTTGAATCCATGCGAATTGAAGACAATAATTTTCGGAATCGCTTGATTGTTTTTGGGCGTTACCCGGTTCCCGGGAAAACAAAAACACGGTTAATACCCTTGCTTGGGCCGGCCGGGGCTGCAGAGATTCAGAAAATATTAATGGAAAAAATTCTCATTGAAGTCAAACAAGCGGCCGCCCGGCATGGGAGTGAGGTTGAGGTTTGTTTTTCAGATGGCAGTGAAGTCAAAATGGAAGCCTGGCTCGGTTCAGGCGTGCTTTTTTCGCCTCAATCATCCGGGGATTTGGGCAGACGAATGTTCTCGGCATTTTGCAGGGCATTTGACAGCGGATGTCACCGCGTTGTTCTTATGGGGACCGACGTCCCTGGACTGACCGCTTCCTATCTGGAACGCGCGCTTAATGCACTTGAGAAACATGACCTTGTCATTGGCCCCAGCACTGACGGTGGGTATGTTTTAATCGGTTTAACAAATCCGGCAAATGTGTTTGAGTATATTGACTGGGGCACCGACCTGGTGCTGGCACAGACGAAGGATTTGGCCAATCACCTGACGCTTGATGTTCACCTGCTCGATCCCCTTAAGGATATTGATACACCCGATGATTATCAAAAATGGCGGCCCGGGATGCGTCTTCAGGATCCATACCTCTCTGTCATTATCCCTGCATTGAATGAAGCAAAGCATATTGAATCATCCATAAGAAGCGCCAGGAGCAAGGATTCAGAGGTGATTGTCGTGGATGGCGGGAGTTCTGACAATACTGTGGCACTGGCAGAATACGCCGGTGCCCGGGTGTTGAAAAGCCAGCATGGGCGGTCATCGCAGCAAAATCATGGTGCCCGGATCGCAAATGGAAAAGTTTTATTATTTCTTCATGCAGACACGATTTTGCCCGAGGGCTATGTTGACCCTGTTTTTGAGGCCTTAATGGATCCATTGACAACCATAGGGGCGTTCAGATTTAAAACCGATGGGGACAGCCTGACCATGCGATTCATTTCGTTTATGACGAATCTGCGTGCCAGGTATCTCAAATTGCCATATGGGGATCAGGGCCTTTTTATTCGCAAATCCCTGTTTCAGTCAACGGGTGGTTTTCCGGAGGTCCTGATCGCAGAAGATCTCTTTTTGGTTAAAGCGCTCTCAAAAAAGGGGCGGGTCCGAATTGTACCGGCGGATATCGTGACATCAGCCCGGCGGTGGCAGGAGATCGGGGTGGCAAGGACTATCCTGATCAACCAGATGATCGCTGTCGGGTGCTATCTTGGGGTGCCCCCTGGATTTCTGGCACGCTTTTACCGATCTCCCCGCAGACGAAAACAGAAACGCTCAATTTAGACCCTGTTGAAAAATTATCTTTTTTTATATGTTTGATATCTGTCATAAATTCTGATATAGAAAAAGTGTTAAAATCTTAAAACCATTGGTTTAAGTGTAAAAACGCGTTATGCCACATCTCCGTGATCATGGCAGGCGATTGGCATGATTCGTTTCACAAGAATGCCAAAATTTACAGCATCAGTGGCCCGGGCACAAAAAGACAGGAGGACCCATGCAATTATCCAGACGTCATTTTATCAAACTGGCCGGCCTGGCAGGCGTGGGCGCTGTTCTGCCGTCGTGCCATATTTTTGACAGAATCCCTCCTCCTTCAGATCACAGAAATGTCATCATTATCGGAAGCGGGTTTGGGGGCGCGATCACCGGGCTGCGGCTTGCAGAAGCCGGCATCCATGCAATGATGATCGAAAAGGGAAAACGCTGGGAAATAACCCCGGACAGGAGAACGTTTTCCCGTTATATTTACCCGGATGGCCGGTCAACCTGGCTGAGATGTGCGACGGTTGTCCCCATAGGGCCCCCCTTGCCCATCAACAGATTCGTCGGGGTGGTTGAGGGGCATTTTTACCGTGGATTGCGGGTGCTGACAGGATCCTGCTACGGGGGCGGCTCCATTGTTTACGGCGGGCTGCTGGTAAAACCCACTAAAGCGCTGTTTGACCAGGTCTTCCCGGATATAGACTATGGTGAAATGGAAACATATTATCAGCGCGTGGATGCTATGCTGGGCAGAGAACCGGTGCCGGAGGACATATATCAGACCGACTATTTTACCCATTACCGGGTGGTCGAAGAACAGAACACCAACGCGGGGTTGCCCACGGCGAGAATTAAATCTGCTTCAGACTGGGAGATCGTAAGGAGAGAAATCGCCGGTGATGTCCCCCCATCCATTATCCATGGGGAAGCCATTTACGGTGTGGACAGCGGGGCTAAAAAATCTCTGGATACCAGCTACCTGGCCCAGGCAGAACAATCGGGCTTTCTTGAGGTAAAAACCCTTCATCAGGTTAAACATATCGGTAAACACAATGAGGGGTATTGGGTTCAGGTTGAGGAAATTAATCAACTGGGTTGTGTGATTAAAAAGACCGTGTATTCCTGCAATTACCTGTTTCTGGCCGCCGGGTCCATCGGCACCAGCAACCTGCTGGTAAAAGCCAGAGCCAAGGGGTTTCTGCCTGATCTGAATGACCATGTAGGGCAGGGGTGGGGAAACAATGGAAATGTGGAGGTATTGAGGACAAACGTGGGGGTGCCCACAGGCAGATGGCAGGGTGGCCCCCCTGCAACAGCGGTGGTGGATTATGACAATTCGATTACGCCCCTTTTTATTGAACATCCCCAGCTTCCGCTGGGGTTTGATTGCAGTTGCCTGTTGTATTTCGGCATTGGTGTTCATTCAACAAAAGGAGAATTTTTCTATAACCCCATATTTGATAAGGTCGAGTTAGACTGGCCTGCCACCAATAATAATCAAGAGACCATTAATCAGGCCATGATGAATACAATGAATTTGCTGAACGACGTAAATGGCGGGGAGATCGGTACCCTTGTGGGCGGGTCTAAAGGGTATCAGGACGATGCGGTCTTCCATCCCCTGGGCGGCGCTGTTATGGGAGAAGCCTGTGATTTTTTTGGAAGGGTAAAAAACTATCCCCACCTTTATGTCAATGACAGTGCCCTGATTCCAGGGTCCACCGCTGCTGCAAACCCGTCCTTTACCGTAGCCGCCTTTGCAGAACGGAATATTGAAACACTTATTGAGGAAGATTTTTAAGAGAACCGGTTAAAAAATGCATTATCCCTGCAGCAGCTTTTTTGCCCGAGTCGATAGCCCTCATGATCCGCCACCAGCAAGTGCCGGAAGGATTAGACAAACAGTATATGATGACGCATACTCCCAACCCCTTCCCTTGAAGGATGCCGTATTGTGAAAGTAAAAACGTTAAAACTCATTTTGTTCTTTTCAGTGATAAGTATGCTGCTCACCTCGTGCTACTATGATAACAGGTTTTCTTTTGCCGTTATCGCAGATCCCCATATCAATGGTGATGAAGACCATGTGATCAAATTTCAAGAAACCATTGACTGGATAATCGAAAATAAAGACAGCAAGGGCTTTGAAATGGTATTTGTTTTAGGAGACATCGCCTGGGGAGAAAACGACTATAGAGAAAGAAACCTTGAAATCGCCAGCAAAATGCTTAACACTTTAAATGACGCCGGTATTCCCTATATTCCCGTAATGGGTGACAATGAATTTCAGGCTGGATGTGAAATCGAATATAATGATGTTTTCAGTAAACAGTATGAGTATCTTTCCACTATTATGACAAACTGGCGAAAAATGCCTGTCTCATACGCGGAGGATAAATTCCTTCAGAACTTTTCTTTTGATTACAAGGATTGTCATTTTGTATGTCCTGATTTTGTCTCAAGGGAGATTGGAAACGAGGGAGGCGAACTTCATGATTATTCCGGAGGAAGCTGGCCCTTTTTTCAACATGATATTGAAACTTGCAATAAGCCTTTAAAGGAAAATATCAGCATAATGACGCATCAGGGGATGTTTAGCACTGGTGTTCAGCTTGCTGACAAGTACCACTACTCAAAAGAGACAATGATGAAAATTCAGCGTTTTCTCTGTGATTACCGGGAAAACATTGATGCCAATTATGGAGGGCATCTCCATCAAAACTGGTACTGGCTGGTATCCTGTGAATTATTGAACCCTATTTATCATGTGAGGCTCACCAATGACACATGGGGTTCCACACAGTCGCCGACAGAATTTGTTGACAACAATTTTTCCATACGATGGGTTCGTGTTGATCGTATTGATCAGAATATGTTATTTTTTCAGCATTTTATAAATCCGAATCAACCGAATGCGCTTGTGAGGCAACCTGAAGGCATGAGCGACCCCTTTCTGTTTTAGGGGACGTTCGTGTAGAACGTGCAAAACTAATTTAATATGCCATTAATATCTGGTTTCTCTCCTGATGAGAGGTGGCGGGTTACACAGGAGTTTGTAACTCCCATATACCTTGCTACTTAAGCACCGGAATCCAAGAAACAATCCTCCTGGTTTTGACTATCTCACGGCCCATCACATTTAGGGGTCTTAAGGGGTCAAGGTAATAGGAGATTTGACTCTTTTTCTTCAAAATTTTGTTCCACACGTTGTCCAAATTAAGGTGCTTCCTTCATTGGACTTTATCTGGGCATGGATAAATCGTCGTTTTTTTAGAGCAGACTGGCTGATAAAGAAAAGGGATATGAGAGGTATGAGGGACGCCCTTAAATACCTAATGAACCTTATTCTTCAGTTGATACTTATGCTTCCCTATGTCTCCGGCAAGCCATCTACCATGGCCATGAATATCTTTAAACTCCTTGACACATTTCTAAAATCCGACTAATTATTGTACGCATGCACTGAAGGGAAGTTCTTATCTATCGTTTCTAGTACCGAGGAAAATTAATTTTGTTTATTTCACCGGCATTGGGTGGGGTTCAAGGAGAATTAAGATGAAAGTAATCATCATAGGTTCCGGTATAGCGGGATTAACAGCCGGCGCTTATCTGGCTCAAGCAGGTAATGACGTTACCCTATACGAACAATTCGGAAAAATGGGTGGCGTTACCGGGGAAATCGCCAAAGACGGCTACACCTGGAACCAAGGACAGCTGATTGTCGAGGGTTTTGGCCCCGGGGAACAAGTTGGAAATATTCTGGAAGACCTTTCCTTGACAAACCGGTTAAAAATAACCAGGGGGGATCGTGTTTATTCTTTTCCCGATTATCAAATCGAAAAGCCGGAACAATATGGCGGACCGAAATGGCGTATCAATGCCTTAAAGAAACTTTTCCCGGAAGATGCGAAAGGACTTGATAGATATTACCGGGACTATATTCGTTTTATGGAATTGATGACTCTTTCCAAACGTTCAGAAAGGGCCGAAGGAGTATCAAGTTTGTTTTTAAAGTTATGGATGTACCTGAAACTGCTTCCTTTTTTGCCTCGATTGAAGTGGAATGCTGAAAAAATCGCTGATTCGTATTTTTCCTCAAAAAAATTAAAGGCAGGCTTTTTTTCTATTCTGGCAGACTTTGTGGTTCACCCCAGTGAATTTCAAGGTTTAGGAGTTTTTATGGTCAACCCCGAACCCGCTTACGACTGTCGGGTTCCATTGGAAGTATCAAATATTGGTCGACACCCGAGCTCTCACTATATTCTGGGTGGATGTGGAAGTTTGATAAAGATCCTGGTGGACAAAATTGAAAAGGCTGGTGGACGT
>JAUXCK010000058.1 GCA_030618925.1 Desulfobacteraceae bacterium | reverse complement strand
TTCATGCCCACAACGACTGCGGGCTGGCTGTTGCCAATTCAATTGCCGCCGTCAGGGCGGGTGCGACCATGGTCCATGGGACCATCAATGGCTATGGTGAGAGGTGTGGAAACGCGGATCTGACCTCGATTATCCCGATCTTGAAACTGAAAATGAAGGTGCCGTGCATCTCAGGGGAAAATCTTCAAAAACTGCGCAGCCTGTCTCGATTTGTTAACGAAACCGCCAATATGATACCCCAGAACAACCGGCCCTTTGTGGGGAAAAGCGCCTTTGCCCACAAGGGCGGAATCCATGTGAGCGCGATCCGGAAAGTGCCAAGGGCGTATGAGCATATCGACCCGGAGCAGGTGGGGAATAGACGGCGGGTCCTGATATCCGATCTTTCCGGAAAGAGCAACATCGAATACAAGGCCAGGGAACTGGGAATAGACCTTGATGCCGACAAAGGGGACAGCCGGAGAATTGTCTCGGAAATAAAACTATTGGAACAGGAAGGCTATCAATATGAAGCGGCTGACGGTTCTTTTAGAATCCTGATGCAGAAATTTACAGAACAGTATAAACCCCTGTTTGAGCTCATCTCCTTTCGGGTGACCATTGAAAAAAATAAGGACCGCCCCTGTTCATCCCATGCCATGATCAAAATTTCCGTCGCCGGAAAGGAGGAGATGACTGCCGCAGAAGGGGACGGGCCGGTGAGCGCACTCGATAATGCCCTGCGTAAAGCACTGGGAAAGTTTTTTAAAAACCTGGACCTCATGCGCCTGATTGATTTTAAAGTGCGCGTTATGGATGGCCGCGATGGCACATCGGCCAAGGTCAGGGTGTTGATCGAGTCAAGAGATGAAAAGCACCTCTGGAGCACCATCGGTGTTTCCCAGGACATTATCGAAGCCAGCTGGCAGGCCCTGGCAGACAGCTTTCAATATAAACTTTCAAACGGTAATGAAAAATAACATTCAAACCAACTTAGGAGTAAAATCATGACCGACCAAGTTATCATTTTTGACACCACATTAAGAGACGGCGAGCAGTCTCCGGGCGCCAGCATGAACACAGCTGAAAAGCTTAGGCTGGCAATAAAACTGGAAAAATTAGGAATCGATGTCATAGAGGCCGGATTTCCAGCGGCTTCCGAAGGGGATTTTGAGGCTGTTTCCCGGATCTCGGAAGAAATAAGGGGCTGTGAAATCGCCGGCCTTGCCCGGACCTCTATAGAAGATATCGACCGTGCATGGGCTGCCATATCGAACGCCGCCAAACCCAGAATTCATACGTTCATTGCCACATCGGACATCCATATGAAGTACAAGCTCAATATGAGCCGGGAGGATGTAATCGCATCTGCCGTAAAAGCGGTAAAACATGCAAAGTCCTTTACCGACAATGTTGAATTCTCGGCTGAAGACGGATCGCGCAGTGACCGCGATTTTTTATGTGACATATTTGAAGCCACCATCAATGCCGGTGCAACCACGGTGAATCTTCCGGATACTGTGGGATATGCCATTCCCCAGGAATTTGCCGAACTTGTCGGCTACGTCAAAAAAAATACACCCAACATGAATAAGGCCATCTTGAGCGTTCACTGTCATAACGATCTTGGTCTGGCAACGGCAAACACCCTTGCGGCCATTACCGCCGGCGCCAGACAGGTAGAGGTGACCCTCAACGGCATCGGTGAAAGGGCCGGGAACACATCCCTCGAAGAAGTGGTCATGTCTTTGAAAACCAGACCTAACTTTTTCCCCATGAATACCAACATCGACACAAAAAGGATCCATCCCACGAGTCGCCTGGTGAGCATGATCACCGGCATTATCGTTCAGCCGAACAAGGCGATTGTCGGGGCCAATGCGTTTGCCCATGAAGCGGGGATTCACCAGGATGGGGTACTGAAAAATCCCATGACCTATGAAATTATGCAGCCTGAATCCGTCGGCCTCTCCAGCAACAAACTTGTACTGGGAAAACACTCCGGCAGGCATGCCCTGAAATCCCATTTAAAAGAAATGGGATATGATCTCTCTGAAGATGAGTTGAAAACTGTTTTTACCCAATTTAAAATACTGGCCGACAAGAAAAAACATGTGCATGATGAAGACCTGGAAGCCCTGATAACAGAAGGCATCCTGCAGATAACCGACATCTTCAGCCTTGAATACCTCCATGTGTCCAGTGGGACCACGGTTCATCCCACGGCAAGCGTCGCGTTGTCCATTAATGGACGGTCTGTTAAAGGCACGGCATATGGTAACGGGCCAATCGACTCCGCCTTTAATGCCATCGCCGACCTGACCGGAACCGAGTCTGAACTGTTACGGTTTTCCGTGAGTGCCCTCACCGGCGGCACGGATGCCCAGGGAGAAGTGACCGTACGGCTGGGGGAAAAGGGTATCATCGCTCTGGGCCGGGGCGCTGATGCCGACATCATTACAGCGAGTGCCAAAGCGTATTTGAACGGACTGAATCGCCTGGAATATCTCAAGAAAAATCCTGTGACGGCTTCAGAAGTATTATAAAGATCCTGGCCCAGAGGACCCGATTTTCAATATAAGAATGATTTGTAAGAGCGGGCCTTAAAAAACGAATTTCGAATGTCGAATGCTGAACGCCGAATGTCGAAGGAAGGGCCTTAAAAACGAATGTCGAATGTCGAATGCTGAACGCCGGATGTCGAAGGGCGGTGTCGCTGCGCTCCATCAATATATACCTATTCAAAAAAATTATAGGGGCGGATGCTAAATCCCACCGGATAACAATCTCGCGTTGATCAGGGCAGGTTTGAAACCTGCCCCTACGATACTTTTAGGACGAAACATAACGATGATAACAACCTTTTTGCTTGACACGAACATTTCATTTTTTTAACATCACTTTTAGTTCCCCCGCGTAAAACAAGCGGAATAATAAGGTGTGTAGATTACTATGGCAGTAAGCCGGGCGGTTCAGGATGCCGCACCACACAGAAACTGATCTTTTTGCGAAGTTATCCATCTTGTCAATTCAAACCACAGGAGGTGTACAGTGAAAAAAATCGTATCTGTTTTTTTATGCTCGTTATTGTTCATTATGGTTCCGTTTACAGTGTTTGCTGTTGATATCATGACAAAGGCCGACGCACTTTATAACCAGGGGGGGATGGAAAATTTAAAAAAAACCATACCCATGTACCAGCAAATACTTGGCGCTGATGCAAAAAATTATGAGGCCACATGGAAACTGGCAAGATCGTATAGAGACTATGGAGATGCGGCAAAAGGAAAAAAGGTTGAAGGCTGGAAGGATATCTGTGCTGAATATGGAAAATTAGGGATGGAAACCGCCCAGAAAGCAACTGAACTGGAATCGGACAAACCTGAGGGGTACTATTTTTATGGACTGAGTGTGGGTGTTTATTCTGAAGGTGTCAGCGTTTTAACAGCGGTTAGACAAGGCCTTAAAAACAAAACTCAGTCAAATTTTGAAAAGGCATATGAGATTGACAAAATGTTAGATGAGGCCGGGCCAATTATCGGTCTAGGGCGTTTCTGGATGGTGCTGCCATGGCCGTTGAATGACAAAAAGAAATCTCTTACATACTTACGGGAATATCAGGGGACAGAATTTTTCTGGGTAGGGCCTACAGGGCCTATTTACCTTGCAGAGCTTCTCATTGACCTTGGTGGAAAAGAGAACAAGGCAGAAGCCAAAGCCATGCTTGAAAAGCTGCAGACGGACTCTAAATTTTATCAGGAAGAAAAAGTCAAACTGCTTAAAAAAGCCCAATAAGAAGAAATAAACCCCCACGCCGCAAGCGGGCGGGGTGTCAGTTGTCATTCCGGACTTGACCTGGGATCCGATATGGTGCTTGTTTAACTGGATCCCGGCTTTCGCCGGGATGACATAACTCCGCGAGCGGCGAGGTATTAGACCCGATCTTTGCAATAAAAAAAGGCGCCCCGGATGCATATGACCGGGGCGCTTTTTTTATTGTTTTATCCCCCTCTAAGTCTCAACTATGCCGATAATCTCCGTCAGGCGGCCGATGTCCCTTTGTGCCAGATAGTCTGTGATGCCCTCCAGGATTTCCATGCAGGCAGCCGGGTTGATAAAATTGGCGGTGCCCACCTGAACGGCGCTTGCGCCGGCAATGATAAATTCAATCGCGTCTTCAGCATTCATGATCCCCCCGATGCCGATAACGGGGATGTCAACCGCCCCGGCCACCTGCCAGACCATACGCAGTGCAACAGGTTTGATGGCAGGGCCTGAAAGCCCGCCGGTAATATTGGCCAGTTTTGGTTTCCGGGTATCAATATCGATGGCCATACCGGTTATGGTGTTGATTAACGAGATGGAATCCGCACCCGCACCCTCTGCCTGTTTTGCGATCTCTGCAATATCGGTTACATTTGGAGACAGTTTGACCATCATTGGTTTCGACGTTTTTTTGCGGACTTTCCCGACAACCCGCGATACTGCAGCAGGGTCAATGCCAAATGCAACCCCGCCTTCCTTTACATTGGGGCATGACACATTGAGTTCTATCCCGGCGATCTCTGCAACAGGGTCGACACGCTCGGCAACCTTTTCATATTCTTCCATGGTTTTGCCATAGATATTGACGAACAGAGGGGTTGACAGCTTTTTTAAATACGGCAGTTTTTCCTTTAAAAAAGACTCGATGCCAACATTTTCAAGTCCGATGGCATTCAACATGCCACAAGGCGTCTCCACAATGCGGGGGGGTGGATTCCCGGCCGAGGGCAGTACAGACAATCCTTTAACAATGATGGCCCCCAGGCGATTTAAATCAAAAAAATCAGAAAACTCTTCCCCATAGCCAAATGTTCCTGAAGCCGTCATCACAGGATTTTTAAGGGTCAGCCCACCGATATTTACGCTTAGATCAGATTTATGTGTCATTCAATTATCTTTCCATATCCAAGCAGAGAGTGTTGTCAAAAAACAGAATGATTTAAACACCATTCATATGTTTTCTTAATCCCATCTGTTAAAGATATTTCTGGTGTCCATCCCAATGCTTCTATTCTGGAAACATCAAGACACTTTTTAAATGTCCCATCCGGCTTGCTGGTATCAAACCGGATGTCACCCTTGAATCCAATGATGTGTTTTATTTTCAGGGCCAATTCCCTTATTGTGAGATCTTTGCCAAATCCAATGTTGATCAGCGGGCCCGGCTCTGAGTGAAGCAATGCATTGAATTTCCGATCTTCCAGATTCATTAAAAACACACATGCATCTGCGCAATCATCTACGTAAAGAAACTCTCGATAGGGTTCCCCCGTGCCCCAGATCTCCACGGGCGGCGGGTGGTCAGTACCGGCAGCACGGCTCCTGGCCTCATGAAACCTGCGAATCAGAGCGGGAAGAACGTGGCTGGTGTCAGGATCGAAATTATCATTGGGCCCAAAAAGGTTTGTCGGCATGGCGGCCAGAAAAGAGGTATGATACTGACGGTTATATGACTGGCACATCTTAATCCCTGCAATCTTGGCGATGGCATAGGGTTCGTTGGTTGCTTCAAGCGGACCTGTGAGCAGGTATTCCTCTTTCATGGGCTGAGGGCATTCCCTGGGATAGATACAGGAGGAACCCAAAAACAGGAGGCGTTTGACGCCTGTTTTCCATGAGGCGTTAATGATGTGGGTCTGGATAGATAGATTATTATAAATAAATTCAGCCGGATAAGTATTATTGGCAGATATGCCGCCCACCTTTGCCGCACCCAGAAAGACGATCTCCGGGCGTTCTGCCTTAAAAAACGCCTCCACTTCCGACTGATTAATCAGATCAAGTTCCGAGTGTGTGCGAACGATCAACTCAGAATACTCCTGTGATCTTAATCTGTGATATATGGCAGAACCCACAAGGCCTGTGTGTCCTGCAATGTATATTCTGTCATTTTTATTCATCATCGACTATGACCTCAACATCTTACTCTGATATCCTGTAACATCTCAATAAGTCAGGGCTTTTTTTATAAATCCCCCGCGATCCCCCTCTTCCAAAGGGGGAAGATGTATAAACCACCGGACTTATTGAGAAATTACGATACTTTATCCCGATACTTCACATGGATGCTTCCCAGCTATTCGGAATCTCGAAGCCCTCTTTTCTGCAGATCGCCTCCCGTGAGGCTTCAGCAAGATCATGGGCAACCATTTCCCGGACCATTGTCCTGAATGAAATTTCCGGCTTCCAGCCAAGTTTTTTCCGTGCTTTGGCAGGATCCCCAAGCAGTGATGCCACCTCGGTCGGCCGGTAATACCCCGTATCAACAAGTACCACAACGCTTCCGGGTTTAACAGGGTCCGGGTGGACATAGTTTGCTTCCAATAGAGGGGACGGCTGAATGGCATGAATGATCCCTTTTTGATCAACCCCCTTCCCTTGCCACTTAAGCGTTATCCCCACCTCACCAAAGGCAAACTCGCAGAATTCCCGAACAGAGTGCTGCTCTCCTGTTGCAATAATATAATCATCGGGGTCGTCCTGCTGAAGCATCAGCCACTGGGCCCGCACAAAATCCCTGGCATGACCCCAGTCGCGTTTTGCATCAAGATTCCCCAGATACAATTCTTTTTCAAGGCCCAGTGCGATTCGGGCGACCGCCCGGGTAATCTTTCGTGTCACAAAGGTCTCCCCCCGAATCGGGGATTCATGGTTAAAGAGAATCCCGTTACAGGCGAACATGTCATAGGCTTCCCGGTAATTCACGGTGCACCAGTAAGCATAGAGTTTGGCACATGCATAAGGGGATCGCGGATAAAATGGCGTTTTCTCGGTTTGGGGCACTTCCTGCACTTTGCCGAAGAGCTCTGAGGTTGAGGCTTGATAAAACCGGACACTCTTGCTCATGCCCAGTATCCGCATCGCCTCCAGAATTCTCAGGGTCCCCAGGCCATCCGTATTTGCCGTATACTCCGGCGCCTCAAAAGAAACCTTCACATGGCTCTGGGCGGCCAGGTTATAAATCTCGTCGGGTTGGGTCTCCTGAATGATACGGACAATATTGGTGGCATCTGTCAGATCGCCATAGTGCAGGAAAAAATTGACCTTTTTTTCATGGGGATCCTGATATAAATGATCAATCCGCTGGGTATTAAAAAGGGAGGAGCGTCGCTTGACACCATGAACCTCATACCCTTTGCCTAAAAGAAAATCCGCCAGGTAGGCCCCGTCCTGGCCGGTAATTCCTGTGATCAGCGCTTTTTTCTTCAATGCGATCCTCCCTTTAAATCTTAATCGAGCAATGTAAATCTCAGGCGTAAACCAACATTTTTAATTGCACCCACCACTCACTTAGGACATCATCTGCTCAAAATAGTCAATGGTCTTTTTCAACCCTTCTCCCAGATGAACCACGGGTTGCCAGTCTAATTTCTCTCTGGCAAGATCAATAGCAGGCTGACGCTGCTTCGGGTCGTCTGCAGGCAACGGCTTAAACAGTATTTTTGATTTTGATCCGATCAGATCGATAACTTTCCCTGCCAGTTCTAAAATGGTGAACTCGTCAGGATTCCCGAGGTTCACAGGGCCGATAAAATCGTCTGAACCATTCATCAGAAGGGTCAAGCCATCCACCAGGTCGGACACGTAACAGAAAGAACGGGTTTGTGTGCCATCCCCGTAGATCGTGATATCCCTGTTTGCCAGGGCTTGAACAATAAAATTACTGACCACGCGACCATCATTGGGATGCATCCTCGGGCCATATGTATTAAAAATTCTGGCCACCCGGATATTAACGCCGTTCTGGCGATGATAATCAAAAAAAAGTGTCTCTGCACAACGCTTGCCCTCGTCATAGCAGGACCTGAGACCGATACAATTTACGTTTCCCCAATACGCCTCCTTTTGGGGATGTATCTCGGGATCTCCATAAACTTCGCTGGTTGACGCCTGCAGAATCCTGGCATTCACCCTTTTTGCAAGGCCCAGCATGTGTATGGCCCCCATCACGCTCGTTTTGACAGTCTTGACAGGATTAAACTGATAATGAACCGGGGATGCCGGGCATGCGAGGTTATAGATCTCATCGACTTCAAGAAGAATGGGTTCCACGAGATCATGTCGAATTAGTTCAAAGTTGGATCTTCCAAGAAGATGAGAAATGTTTTCCCTTGTGCCGGTAAAAAAATTGTCCAGGCACAGCACCTCACTTCCTTCCGCAACCAGCCGGTCGCACAGGTGTGATCCCAGAAATCCTGCCCCACCGGTGATCAGAATTCGCTTAGTGGTATGAAGTGTCATAATTTTTTCCTCATAAAAACGACCTACTCCTATAAATGAAACCAATCTAACCAATCTAACCAATTCAACCAATGAAACCAATTTAACCAATCCAACCAATAAAACTACTTAAAATGAGTCAATGCCGGTTTGCCGACAGGGTAAACATTGAATCCAATTTCAAAAAGGGCCTGGTGATCCACAATATTCCGGCCGTCAAATATGAAAGCAGGTTTATTCATGGATTGAAATATTTTTTCAAAGTCGAGATTCCTGTACAGCTCCCACTCTGTCAGAATGGCAATCGCATGACTCTTTTCAGCCGCCTTGTAAGGATCTATCTGATAATCAATGCTCCCCTCGACCCCTTCCAGGTCTTTTTTCGCATTTTTAAGGGCCTTGGGATCAGTGATGATGATATCCGCATTCTCCTCCACCAGTTTCTTTGTGATAAATATGGCCGGGCTGTCCCTCGTATCCCCTGTATCTGATTTAAACGCAAATCCAAAAATGGCGATCCTTTTTTCTGCAAGCGTGTTAAACATGGATTTCAACATTTTCAACACAAACCGTTCTTTCTGGTATTCATTTATCTTGACCACATTTTCCCAATAGTCGGCCACCTCATCAAGGCCGTAATTCCGGCAGAGATAAACCAGATTCAAAATATCCTTTTTAAAACAGGACCCCCCAAACCCGACACTTGCATTTAAAAACCGGCTGCCGATCCTGCTATCCATGCCAATGGAGCGAGCCACTTCGTTCACATCCGCATCCGTCTCTTCACACAAGACAGATATGGCATTGATTGATGAGATTCGCTGGGCAAGAAACGCATTGGCAACCAGTTTGGACAGCTCGCTGCTCCAGACATTGGACGTGATAATCCGATCTCTGGGCACCCAGTTGGCATAAATTTCAACCAGCTCGTCCCTTGCCTGTAACCCCTTTTCTGTTTGCGAAGAGCCGATCAGCACCCTGTCAGGATTCTCCAGATCTTTAATGGCCGTCCCTTCTGCCAGAAACTCGGGATTGGAAAGCACCTCAAAATGAATCCCGCTATCGGTTGATGTGAGAATTCTCTCCATGGCAAGCGCTGTTTTCACCGGAAGGGTGCTTTTCTCAACAATGATTTTGGGGGAATCCGCACATTCAAGAATCTGTCTTGCCGTCTTTTCCCAGTATTGCAGGTCTGCCGCCAGGCCGGCCCCTGCACCAAATGTTTTGGTGGGTGTATTGACACTGACAAAAATAATATCCGCCTGTTTGATTTCAGTCTCGATATCTGTGGAAAAAAACAGATTTCTGCCCCGGGCCGTCCTCACCACTTCATCCAACCCGGGTTCATAGATGGGAAGGGTATCAGAATTCCACTCTGCAATACGTTCCGGATTAATATCAACAACAGTCACCTTGTAAAACGGGCATTTATAGGCAATCAAAGACATTGTCGGGCCACCCACATATCCGGCCCCGATACAAAGGATATTTTTTTTAAATTCAGTTGCCATCTCTCTCTCCGATTCTATGGGACTAAAGGGGTGAACGGCATGTATACCAGATGATAAATCTCAAGTTTTTTCTCCTGGATATGGCCATCGACGCCGATCCAGATCTGTTTCTGATTCACACCGGTTAAAAGGGTGCCGAACATGCGATCCCAAATGGAAAAAATTGCGCCGAAGTTGGTATTCCGTTCTTCAAGGGTCACAGAGTGGTGAATGCGATGCATGGAAGGCGGGACAAACAGGATCAAAAAAACCGATTCAAACCATTTCGGCACTTTCAAACAGCTGTGCTGAAATTGATTCGCCAGCATCAAAATGCATTCAAACAAAAAGACACCCACATATTCCCCGCCAATAAAATAGACAACCCCTACCCTGACCCCGGCCGTTAGAATAATCTCCCCCACATGAAACCGAACCGCCGTCGACACATCCATATTGAGATCTGTATGATGCACACGATGGAAACGCCACAGAACCGGTATCCGGTGAGTGAGTGTATGCCAGATATAACCCATAAGGTCCATCAAAATAATGGTAACGAGTATTTTCAGCCAATGGGGCATTTGAACCATATTGAGCAGACCGATCTGCCTGTCTGTCACATAAACCGCTGTGCTGATGGTCAGAAAGGCAAAAATCAATTTCAGCACACCGATATTAATGATTGCCAGGCTAAGATTGATTAGCCATCGTTTGAATTTCGGCACTGATGC
>JAUXCK010000052.1 GCA_030618925.1 Desulfobacteraceae bacterium | reverse complement strand
GCGCCGGCCATGAAACATCTGCAATCCGAAATAGGGAAAATGGGCGGTTGGAACAAGGGGTGATCCTGGCGCTTATTATTTTTGTAACCATGGTATTTGGCTGGTTCACGGAGAAATCTTTCTTTCAGATGGGACTCTATCCGATCCGGCTCGGAATCGGGGTCATTGCGGTGGCCGGTGCGGTGGCTTACCTTTTGGTCGGGGTTGTCAACTGGCGGGATTATCAGGAAAAGGTTGACTGGGGCGTGGTCTGGCTCTACGCGGGTGCGATTATTTTTGGAAGAACTTTAGACAGTACAGGTGCAGCCTACTGGTTGGCAAGAACCGTCCTTGATTTTCTAGCTCCCCTGGGAATGGATTCCGGCCTTCCTTTAATGGCAATCTCAAACGGCCTTACTTCTATTCTGACCAACCTGATGGCTGATGGTCCGGCAGCCGCAGCAGTTGGGCCCATAACACTGAATATGGCAGGCCTCGTTCACCCTGGAACCACCTACCTGCCGTTTATGGCCATGTCTACGGCAATTGCTTCTTCCTTTGCCTACTGCCTGGTTATCGGTACACCGCCAAACGCCATTGTGTATGCCAGCGGCTACCTTGAACCCAAAGATTATCTCAGGGTAGGAATTCCCATATGGTTTGTTGTCAATATCATTCTGCTTGTTATGACTGGAATCTACTGGAGCCTCAGAGGATTTTCGGGTTTGCCCGCCTTCTGAACAGGAGAGCTGATATGAAAGAGATCATTGAGAAGAATAACCCGGAGCAAATTAAAAAGCTGCTCTATATTGACGGAAAAATCTATTTCTCCAGGTCCACTGAACGGAAATTTTTTTTCATATTTACAATTATCATGCTTGTTGCGGGCATTTTTTTCAAAATAGGGCTATTTTAGGAAATGTGATATCATGCAGCAGACAGGAAAATTTACTTTTCAGTTCTATTTTCAGACCCTGACACGGGTTCTGGGGGAACCAGGGAAATTTTTCAGCGAATTTCCGGAAAACGCCGGGTTCAAGCAACCCACCGGGTTTTTAATCGTTTCCAGCATTTTTTTTGCCGCTACGAGCCTGTTGACAAATGGTTACCCCCGACCGTTTATGACAGGGGGGATATTTTTTATCAATGCAGTGGGAATGACGTTTATTGCATCGGGCTTCGGCTTTATCGCAATGACGATGATCATGGGGAAACGGGTTTCTTTTGTCAAATTTTTCAGTATTTACGCCTTTTCATCCGGTGTGACACTTCTTGCTTCGTGGGTGCCGTTCTTTATTTTTCTGACTGAACCCTGGAAGTGGTGGCTCATCGGAACCGGCTTGACAAAAGGGTGCGAATTTGGATGGGGGCAGGCAATTCTTGTCATTGGCGCTTCCCTGGGTGTTATGATTCTGCTTTTCCGGTCAATTTTGCCTATAATTTTTTAAAATGGAAAAATGGATCTGCGGAGAATCCAAAAGTGCCAATAAAAGAGGGACATGATGAGTCTAAAATATCTCTCTGACCGTTTCACGACGATCCACCATGTACAGCAGGCATGCTTTTTTTCTAAGTTCATCATTCAGCCTGGATAGCTTAAGACGGTCTATATCATACATGCGGATGTAGGCGATCCTGTACCCGTCTGGAGCGTCATCATATGACGTCAGAATGCTGGCCACACGTCCATTGTATTTCCGGATTATTGAAGTAATGTCTTTAATGGAACCGGGCCTGTCTTCTACCCTCAGGGCATATAGAATGCCTCTTTTTTTGAGGCCGGTAAGAGAAACAAGCACTTTGAATATATCGGTTTTCGTAATTACCCCTTCGACATCTCCATGGTCGCCAACCACAGGTGCCCCAGATATTTTATTGTCCAAAAGCACTTCTGCGGCCTCATCTACAGTGTAATCCAGGGGAATGGTAACAACATCAGTACACATGAGTGCCTTTACCTTTAGTATTGAAAGGGTCTCTTTTAAATCATATGTCTCCATAGTGCTTGCTGCTGCCGCTTTGGCTCTTTTCAAATCCTGATCAGTAATTGTGCCGATAAGATTATTTTTTTCTATAACCGGAAGCATGTTGATTTCATTTTCTTCTAATAATCTCATTGCATCCGCTATTGAAGCGTCAGCATCAATAACAATCGCCGGAGTCGTCATCCAGTTTTTGACTAACATATTATGATCTCCTTTATAAATTGCAATCCAAACCGCCCTCTCTTTTGTCGGCCGAGATACTTTATTCATGCCGTTTTGTGCGTAACCTCAATTTTGAGGAAAAATCTTCTTTTTGTCTATGTGTACAGCAAGAACCAGGCCAATAAGCTGGTTTGGAGTTCAGGCATCCACACCATCGTGGTTCATCTTGATATTGACATATAATCATGCGCCAGGTATAGATTTAATTCAAGAAGCGAGTTTTTTTCCTTATCCCTAAACCATATCATCCGTATTTTCGGCGTGAGCCTGGTGAGCATCCTTACCCCTTATGAAGATGCGCCGGATGTGGTTCGACCCGCTTATCCCGGGCTTAATTAAAAGAAAGAGGTGAATTGTGAGTCTGGTTATCGCAAAAGATTTATCCAAGACATATGTGAGCGGAGGGGTTGAAGTTAAAGCCCTTAAGGGGCTGAACTTTGAAATAGAGCCGGCGTCTTTTATTTCTTTTGTCGGACCTTCGGGGAGTGGTAAAACAACTCTTTTAAACCTCATCGGCTGTCTGGACAAGCCCACCCGGGGCCAGCTGGTGGTAGCAGGCAGGCAAGTCAACGACCTGAGCCGGAAAGAAGCTGCCGCCTTCAGAGGCCAGGCCCTGGGATTTATTTTTCAGGCCTTCAATCTTTTTCCTGTTTTAACGGCTTTTGAAAACATTGAATACCCTCTGGTGATGATTAAAAGCGAAAATAAGTCAAACCGAAAAGAGAGGGTTTTAAAAGCACTTGAAGCGGTCGGAATGCTTGAACAGAAGGATAAATACCCCGATCACCTCTCCGGAGGCCAAAAGCAGAGAGTTGCTGTGGCCCGTGCTTTAGTGATTCAACCCAAACTTGTATTGGCGGATGAACCCACGGCCAATCTTGACCAAAAGACCGCTCTGAACGTCATTCGACTCATGCGCGATATGCGTGACGAATTTGGAACCACATTTATTTTTTCCACCCATGACCCGAGGGTCATGGATGAGGCAGAAGTCACTCATACACTGGTAGACGGCATGCTGATCAGCAGCGAGACAGCTTCGGCGGGGGGGGGAGCCAATGGGTAATGTCATAAAAATAGCCATCCGAAATTTGATGCGCTACAAGAGAAGAACATTTCTGACTTCCCTGCTGATTACTGTGGGCGTTGTGGCGGTGATTCTGTTTTCCGGGCTTTCCGGATCATTCAAGGCCATGATGATCGGACAGATTACGGATTCTAACCTGGCCCAGATGCAAATTCATAAAAAAGGATATGTCTCCTCAATTGACAGCATGCCATTAGATTTGAATCTCAATCAGAAAGCTTACGCCGGAGTTGAAAATATTCTCAAAGAACATCCTGAAATTGAGGCTTATGCACCACGGATTAAACTGGGTGGCATGCTGAGTAATTTTACGGAAACCACCAGCATCCGGCTAAATGCGGTAGACCCGGCAAGAGAAGTCAAAGTATGCCCGGCCATTGAGGAGCGAATTAAATCAAAAAACGGAGGCAAGCGATCGGGGTTGATTAAAGAAGGAGAAATAATTATCCCGGAAAAACTGGCCAAAGGCATGATGATAAAAGAAGGCGACACAGTGGTGATTGTGGCTCACAACAGGGAAGGTTCAGTCAACGGCCTCAATTTCTCTGTGGGCGGCATCATAGAGGAC
Organism: Desulfobacteraceae bacterium; assembly: GCA_030618925.1. GTDB lineage: Bacteria > Desulfobacterota > Desulfobacteria > Desulfobacterales > SURF-7 > JAUXCK01. Next base: position 7,359 of record JAUXCK010000052.1, on the reverse strand, counting down.
CTGCTTGGGCCTCAGGGAAAAGAAGGGATTATTCACATCAATGATGCAAGGGCCCTGCTTCGCGTGGAAGAGAAAGAAGTGACAGAGGTCGCAATACGTGTCACAAAGTTCAGCCGGCTTGACGCTGTCTTTGCCGGCTTAGCACCCAAACTGCATGAATTCAGGAATCCAAAGGGGAAGGCCGTGTTTGAAATTCACACCTGGGAAAAGCTTTCTCCATTTGTCAATATAGCAAATATGATCGACCTTATGACGATTTCGATGAAAATAATCATGATTGCGATTGTTCTGATCAGCATCCTGAATGTGATGATGATGTCGGTTTATGAGCGGGTAAGAGAGATCGGCACCATGGCAGCTCTCGGCACACTACCGGGTAAAATTATGGCGCTGTTTGTGGTGGAAGGACTATTTCTCGGGCTGATAAGCGCTGTGGTCGGAAATTTAATCGGCCTGGCAGGTATTTATCTTTTGAATGTTTACCAGATTCGGTTTTCGTTTGGGCGAATGGACAACTTGCTTCTTTCACCTGAAGTTGGCTTTGCCGACCTGTACTGGGTGTCCGGCATAGTGGTTTTGGTATCGGTGTTGGCTTCCCTTCAGCCGGCCTATAAAGCTTCAAGGATGGAGCCGGTTGACGCGCTGGGACATGTCTAGAAAAAGGCATGCCATAATGAAAAAACGGGTCTGCTCAAAACGCCATTAAAGAGTGGTATAACAAAAAAACAAGTGAGGAGGTGATCGATGAAAAGGCTTTTCATAACTCTCATGCTGGTTTTTGGGGTGGCATCCCCTTCTTTTGCTATTGACGGCACAGAGATGCTGAAAACCATAGATGCCAACCTCAACCCGGAAAGCTTCGAAATGTATCGCAAACTGATCAATGTCGAGCCCAACGGGTCGAAAAAAGAGTTTCTTATGTATTCGGTCAAAAAGGGGAAAGATAAGATTGCATCTGTTTTTTTGTCGCCTGCCAGCGAGAAAGGTCGATCTACCCTTCGGGTTGGAGAAAATATGTGGCTTTACATCCCAAATGTGGGAAAACCCATCCGCATAACCAGCCTGCAGTCCATAACCGGGGGCATTTTTAATAATGCGGACATTATGCGGCTTGATTATCACCAGGAATATCACTGTGAAACAGTGGAAAAAGAGGCGGGCGGTTACCTGCTTCACCTGAAAGCAAAAACAAGTGCTGTGGCATATGATAAGATTAAAATGTGGGCGGGTGGCCAAAAGCTGCTGCCCACCAAAATTGAATGTTATGCGGCGTCCGGCATATTGCTGAAAACACTTTATTTCAGTGATATCAAATCGTTTGATGATACCCTCACCCGTCCCTCGGTCATAGAAACCGACAGTCCCCTCTACAAGGGGTACAAGTCGATCATGTTATTTGCCAGGGTTAAGGCCATGGCGCTCAGCGATGAGGTGTTTACCCTCACGTTTATGTCCAAACTGGAGTCATTACGGTAAATGGATTATTTGGCAGATGAAATCATTCAAGGTATTGCGGTTCATCATCATCATTATTCCTATTATTTTTGCCCCTCAGATTCTTCTTTCCCGGGAAGAGTATTCCTTTGACTTGTCTGAAATAGAGGAAGCGGTTGAAAAAAAACCATACAGCCTTAGCGGTTATATGGAATTTCGACTCAATTTTCTTTATCTGGATGAGGATGCTGCATTCTACACGCTTAAGTTTTTCGATAGCGCGACAACAAATAGATTAGATGAATATAAATTCGGGCTTTTGTTGGATGCGGATTATCAAAAACAGAACATAGGTCTTTTCTTGCGGACAAATATTGATGCCGTAAAATCTGATCTTGAATCAGATATGAGTGCCAAAATTTTTGAAGGGTATCTGTCTCTCACCCCTTCATTTTTTTTTGCCGCCGGCCTGGGCAAAAAGACGCTCAACTGGGGTACAGGCTATGCCTGGAACCCGGTGGGGTTTGTGCAAAGGCCAAAAGACCCTGGTGACCCGGGCCTTCCCAGGGAGGGAATTGTTGTAGCAGCAGCGGATATCATAAAAAGTTATGGCGGCCAATTGCAGACTGTTTCCCTTACTCCGGTGTTCATCCCTGTTTATGAAGGTGTCAACGAAGATTTTGGAGAGATAAATCATATAAACTTTGCAGGCAGGGCATATTTTCTCTTTTATGACACCGACATCGATTTTATGTTTTTAACACAAGGCAGCAAACCCTTTCGTTTTGGTGCAGATTTTTCGCGGAATATCACATCGAATTTTGAAATCCATGGTGAATTTGCTTTTATCAATAATTTTGAAAAAAAGATCATTGACAGCGATGGAAATTTATTTGAAAAAAAATATGATGCCAGGAGTTATCTTTTGGGTGTCCGGTACCTCACATCATTCAACACAACAATTATCAGCGAATATTATAGAAATGGAACAGGGTTCACCACCGAAGAGATGGAAGACTTCTTTGATTTGATAGATAAGCAGAAAAATTTGTCTCTCACACCGGCGACGGACAGCCTTTTAAAAGAAGCGTCGTCTCTTGCGGATAAAAGCTACGGCACACGGAATCCCATGAAAGATTACCTGTACCTGCGGATCAGCCAGAGAGAACCCTTTGATATTCTTTATTTTACGCCATCTATCACGGGGATATATAACCTGAATGATAGAAGTTATTCCCTTTCCCCGGAATTTTTGTATTCAGGGGTTACCAATCTGGAGTTGCGGCTGAAGGGCAGTTTTTTGAAGGGCGGACCTGGAACTGAATACGGCGAAAAGTTAAATGATTATCGGGTGGAAATAAGAGCGCGGTATTATTTTGACGCCGTAAAATTGATGAACTTGTAAACAATTAGAATATCTCCATGGCTGTCATCGCTCTCAAAATAGTATTGTTTGAGAGATCCCTTAAGCCGGGTTGACGGTATTGTGTTTTCTTCTTGCATTCAAAATTCATTTTTTATAATTTATTTGTAGCGATTCCATAGTTTGGGTCTTTTTTCCGGGCACGCCATCCTTGCCACACAACTAATTACGTTCACCAAGGGGTGCGAAACTTGAGTTAAATAGTGTCCATTCATGCCTTGTGATGCATCAAACATATTTTAATGAAAGGAATTTTATAATGTCATTAACCGATGATTATAAAAAAGAATTGGCCGCCTATCAATCCGGGCCGTTTGAAAATTTGACAGTACAGGATGCGCTGGCAATCATCGCGGTGTATGCAATACAAATGGATCTGGAAGACAGCCAGGAGGATATTAAACGCATCGAGGGGGTACTTGAGAAATGTGAGTTTTGTGTCGAGAAAAAAGAAGGTATATTCTCCCGAATCAACAATTTCGCAAACAGGATGCAGGCGATTGATCCTTTGAAAGCAGTCGAAATAGCGGTAAAGATATTAAAACCGGAAATAAGGGAAACCGCTTTTGAGCTGGCAACCGAAGTAGCGATGCCGGATCACGTTCTAACCGATAAAAGAAAAGAAGCCCTTGACACGCTTGCGGCCAAACTGTCTATTGGCGAAGCGTTCGTCAAAAAAACAATTGCAAGTTTTAGTTGAGCAGATAGAGCCAACGGCCATCTCAAAAAAACCTTACCTGTTGAAAGTATTATTTTTTTGTTAAAGGACAGTTCCCATGGTTGAGAAACATGAAAATACAAAAAATTCTAGAGATGAAAATGGAACCGTCGACAAACAAATGCTGATGACCGTCAGCAAGGTCAGGGCCGCTTTTGTGTATTTAAAAAGCCGGTTTAAATATTTTAGCCCAAAAGGAAAGGTTGGAGAATTTGAACCCAACGTGTTTTTTGGATATACTGACCATCCGTTAGATACGGGTGCCACACCTATTACCACAACAGCCGCACTCATCAAAAAAGCAACCGAGCAGCTGTTGATGCGCGAAGCAAAATCTGTGCTGCAGGTCGCGCTAAAGGAGAGAACAGGCAATTCTTTCAAATTCTTAGCCCGCGGGTACAACATCTATAAAATCATCAATCAAGATATCATGTTCAGGCATGAATATATTATTAAGGAGACGACAAAATATAAATCAATGGCCTTTCAGGTCGATTTTTTGAGAGATGATGTTTACCGGCTCAGGCTTGCTGAGGGCAACGACATACCTGAAAATAAAACCCCCATGATTGACAAGGAGATATCGGATCCGCACTGCAAGGTGACGTTTAATGAAAAAACAGAATGCTATGACATATCCACCTCGAAATTGACACTCAAAATTTTCAAGCAGGATTTTCGAATTGAGATTTTTGATGCCCGGGGAACGCTTCTTACCGAATCCGGCAGCAAAACCAAAAATGAATTTCCAAATACGTTTGATACCTTTCCATTGGGTTTCATTCGCATGAAAAAATTACGAAGACAATACGGCGTCGAATCCTTTACGCTTAATCCTGGAGAAGCCATTTATGGTTTGGGCGAGCACTTTGGTTCAGTGAACAATATCGGCAAAACTATTGGAATATGGAATACGGACGGACTGGGAAATACTTCCGGGCGCGCTTATAAAAATATCCCTTTTTTCATGAGCACCCAGGGATATGGCGTCTTCGTCAATGAGAGCAGACCCATCACCTTTTGGGTTGGCAGCAGGGAGACATGCAAGAATATGTTTGCTGTTGAAGGTGACCTGATCGATTATTTTTTTTTCTACGGGCCTGACTTTAAAACCATTTTGCATGAATATACGGAACTTACGGGAAAGCCACAAGTTCCGCCCAAATGGTCCTTTGGCACCTGGATATCCCGCATCAGTTATTTTTCGCAGAAGGAGGTTATAGCGGTTGCCGGCAGATTAAGAGACATGAAATTCCCGGCTGACGTGATTCATATCGATACAGGCTGGTTTGATGTAGATTGGCGATGTGACTGGAAATTCAGTCAGGACCGGTTCCCGGATCCTAAAAAGATGTTTTCCGATGCTGAAAAAATGGGATTTAAAATATGCCTCTGGCAACATCCTTATGTGCTTGAAGAAACGGAGATTTACAAAGACGCCCAAAATCGGAAAGCGCTGGCGAAGAATCACGGTCCTTTTGCATTTTTGTTCATGTATCCCGGGAATGCGATTGATTTTTCCAGAAAAGAGGGAGTTGACTGGTATAAGGAAAAGTTGCAGAATCTTCTGGAAATGGGAGCTGCAAGTATTAAGGTAGACTTTGGCGAAGGCATTGAACCCCATATGGAATTCAAGAAATATGATGGGCGGCAGATGCACAACCTCTATCCTCTCCTTTATCAAAAAGCGGCTTTTGAAATATGTGAAAAAATACGCGGAAAAGGAGAAGCGGTTTTATGGGCGCGGTCCGGTTACGCGGGTTCGCAGCGATATCCGGTGCATTGGTGCGGCGACAACTCTTCTAACCATGAAAACCTGCTAAGCTCGCTGCGAAGTGGACTCAGCCTGGGTCTGTGCGGGTTTTCTTTCTGGAGCCAGGATACGGGTGGATTTGTCGGTGTCCCCAGTGATGATGTCTATATCCGCTGGACCCAGATTTCCATATTTCAGTCCCATATCCGCTTTCATGGAAATCCGCCCCACTACAAAGAACCCTGGAACTTTGAGCCCGGGACACAAGAGATCGTTCGGAATTTTTTAAATCTTCGCTATCAATTAATTCCCTACCTGTATTCTGAGGCACACCATTCAGCAGGAGCGGGGTTGCCCATGTTGCGTCATTTGGTGGTAGAGTATCAGGATGACCCAAATGTGTACAACATTGAGGATCAGTTTTTATGTGGTCGAAGCATACTCGTGGCACCGATTCTGACCAAAAATAACGTCAGGAAAATATATCTGCCAAAGGGCAAGTGGTATCACTTTTGGACAGGTGAAAAAATAGACGGCAGTCAGTGGATAACAGTTGAAGCGGAACTAAAAACGATCCCGGTTTTTATTAAACAGGGAACCGTATTGCCCCTGGCTAAAGTTGGCCAATATACCGGGGAGTTAAGTTATGATGATCTGACGCTGAAAGTTTACCTGGATGAAACCGGAAAGGCCGCTTATGATATCATGGACCATGAGGAGAAAATGAGCATTCGAATTGAAACTGAAAATGATACCTTATTGGTCTCGATTCAGCCAGAACCCAAGAACATTAAAGTTGAAATAGCAGCAGGGGTGAACATATCAAAAGTAAGTATCAATAATCATATTAAAGACTATAAATCTATTGTCTTTCAAGAAAGGGGGCTTTAATGGGAGAAAAAAACAAATCAAATGAAAGCATCAAGACGCTTTTTGATACCATCTCTCCTTATTTTGATGAGTGGGCAGAGGTATTTCAAGAAAAAGTGTATGGATATGTCACCTGGGAGCATCTGAAAAAACATATCCCCAAGGACAGAAACTCGCTAATACTGGATGCTGGCGGGGGTACGGGCAGATGGGCCATACCGCTTGCAAAAATGGGATACAACGTGATGTTGTGTGACATTTCCGAGGGGATGTTGAAACAGGCGAAGAAGAATATCGATAAAGAAAAATTGTCAGAAAAGATAGCGTTAAAAAAAGAAGACGTAACCAAATTGTCTTTTCCTGATGAGATGTTCGATTTTGTACTTTGTGAAGACGGCCCTGTTTCCATAGCTGATTCTCAAAAAGTTGTTAGGGAATTAGGGCGGGTATTGAAGAAAGACGGCAAGATGTGGGCTTGCGTGGTTGGAAGATATCCTTTGGCCCTGGTCAGGGCAGAAAAGAGTTCCGAAAAAGCGCTGAAAATAATCAAAGGCGAAATAAATTATGTTCGCTATAAAGGAGTAGACAGCAACAGGGTATTTAGCCCCAAAGAGGTTCAAAACTTATTTCAGGAAAATGACATTGAAGTGATCAAGATGTATGGCAATCGAATTGTAACCGCCGTACTTTCAAAAGAGATTCAAAGAACGATGGATTTTGATGATAAATTTTTTTCGGAAATCAGGGAACTGGAATACCAATTGAGTGAAGAACCATCGCTTTTGGGAATGGCAAAATATTTACAGATAGTGGGTAGAAAATAACTTGCCTGATCCCTGACCTTTGCCACTAAATGTTGCAGAGATAGACCGCCGGGACCCCGGCCTTTTCCGATCGACCCGGGTCACGGCGACCGTGATGACGGAGCACCCGGCCACCGTCACTCTCTTAAAATTTTTTCCATATCAAAAAACAGATCCTGTTCACGTAATACGCCGATAGGATTGCCATCCAGAGTCACCAGCAGGCGTCTGACATTATTTTTTGTCATTTTATAAGCAGCTTCCATAAGAAATGCTTTGCCATCTATGGTAAGCGGTGCGTGTAACATGATGTCCCTTATCCGTAATACAGCATTATTTTTGACCTTCCGGGTGAATG
>JAUXCK010000062.1 GCA_030618925.1 Desulfobacteraceae bacterium | reverse complement strand
TTCCTAAGACCGCTTGGCCTCCGACTTGGACCAGAGAGGCACGGTGGCGGTTCTGATTACAGACGGCCCGGCCGATGAGTTCGACGAGCTGTGGGTCTGGATCAAATCGGTATCTTTGATTCCTGGTGATGATGGGGAACCGGTTGTTATTTATGAGTCAGATGATCCTGAGGGGTATAAAGTCGATTTGCTGGATTTAAGAGACCAGGAGTTTATCTTAACGGTGAATGACAATGTGCCGCCGGGTGTGTACTCAAAAATAAGGTTGAAGGTATTGGATGTTCAGGCCGAGGGGGGTGACAGCACCTGCGCTGAGCTTGAGGTTAAACTGCCGAGCGGCAAGATCGATCTTAACCCGAGAGAGAATTTTGAAGTTGTTCCCGGCGGGACACTGGTGATCCACCTGGATGTGGATGTGGATAAATCAATGCAGCTGAAGGTCGCAGGCAAGTCGGGAAAGTGTATTTTCAGACCGGTGATTTTTGTTGATATTGACACTGAGATCGGAATACCCGAACGCTGTCCCAGGGTGCTTACCGGAGCATTTGCCGGGTATATATCAGACGATGATGAGGACGATGCCACCATTAATATCATTGGATTCAACCTCGATCTCGGCAATGGAAGAGAGACGATTAAAGTTCTGTTTAAAGATAATGGCGAGACAATTATTTTTGATGAAAAGGGTCTGGTGACCGGTATTGACAGTCTGGCGGATGCAGATGAACTTCATGTGCGGGGCCGGCTGAATTCAGAAGGGTGTTTCGTGGCCTCTGAAATCGTGATCGGGGGTGTTGAAGAATTTAAAGGGGTTGTCAAATCGACACATGACGACACACTCATTTTGGTGTTATCCAATGATCTACGTGAAATCGAGGTGACCCTGTCCGATGATACGGTTATTTTAAATGGATGTGATACAGTGTTTGATGGTGTAATTTTACCGGGTATGTTTGCCCGGGTTTACGGGAAGTTTGACTCCTCAGAAGAGGCGACGAATATTTTCCGGGCGCTCCTGATCATGTTGAGGCCTCAGCCGGTAAGCAGTCTGTTGACAAACATCGAGGACGCTGATCAGGGCTACAATTTGACCATTTTAAATGGTGGGGAAAGTTTTCCTGTATTCCTGCCCGGGAATGCCGTGGTCAAGCTTGAGGGAGACGGTTTTGTGGATATAGACCGGCTCAAGGACTGGGTAGACTGTGAAGGGAGAGATGTAAAAGTGGTTTATGACGACACGGTAATTTCAGATCCCCCCACAGCCGAGAAACTCATTGTTGTTCCAGATGTGTTTGAAGGAAACATAAATGAAATGGATTTCTCTATTGAAAAGAACGCCACCATATTTGAAATAGAGAATGGACAGCAGCGCCTCATCGAAATGGATGAAGTGGAAAAAGATGCCGAGGTTGTTGCTTATGGGATTGAAGCCTGCGAAAGCGAAGTGGAAGAGGATATTGATTTTTATGTGTTTGTTCTGCTTATTTTTAAATAGACCCTAAGGTTGCAACGATAGGGTAAAGGCCATGGCGCAAGTATTGCCGACAAAAATGGAGCGTAGACAGGCAGACCTTTTTCTATAAGCCTGCGTGCGGTGAATAAATGGCCGGCCGGTTGAGCAGAACACTACCAAAAAAAGGGCTTGCAGATGTTATGCTCTGCAAGCCCTTGGTATTTCTGGTAGGCGCGATTGGATTTGAACCAACGACTTCTACCGTGTCGAGGTAGCGCTCTACCCCTGAGCTACGCGCCTATGATGTTCAAACCATTATCATCTCATTTTTTTTCTGTCAAGGGGAAGGCCGTATATTGCCGGATAACGGTTTACTTTAAAAACCGGGTTTTGGCATCAGTTCAATCATCAGCTCTTCCGGCGTTACCTCGGAGAGGGTGATGCCGAAAGACTCAAAAGACTTCAACAGCAATGATTCAGCCAGTTCCCTGGCACTTCCCATATAATCGACAACAAGGGTTGTTTCATTGGATTTCATTTCACTGGTCAGGATCCCTCTAACCCCCGGAATACTGTCGATCGCTCTGCGGAGCCTGACAAAATCAGCCAGGTGATCGGTGCCTTTCACCCGGATAAGAATTTTGGACGATTGCTTTTTTCTCTGATCAAAATCGGCTGCAATCTGCAGGGAAAGGTCTTCTGCGGCGATGGTACTGGCATGTGAAATCGCTTCCAGGCCGCCTGCGATCTCATCTGAATCCATGGCGGTGCTTGCCTGAAAGGTGGTGGCGATTTCCTCTCCGGTCCCAGCACGAATGGCGCGGGCCAGCAGCGTACCTTTATAGGAGAGCATATTTTCACCCAACTTATTCTGTGTGGGTTCGGCAAGAGCATTCCCGATAATGACGATATCGGCCTTGTATCTGATGCCGAGCGCCATCGCAGTTGAATTGCTTGCATCAGGTGAATCCAGAATCGCTTCATTCTCCGGCAGTTGCGGTGCTGCTGTATGGGCGGCTATGACAAATCCTTTTTTTTGCATGACCTCTGCCATCGTAACTTCAGCGCTGGTTTCAACCAGATGGGCCCCTTCCTGCCACCAGTATCGCGGGAGAAGGTCTTCAAGGTTTTGTTCCGAGATCAAAAACAGCACTCTCGGCATTTTTTTGCTGCCATGCATGATGCCCATTTTGGACAATTGTTTTTTAACTTTTGCAATAGACACCCTGGCCTGGATAACCACCCGGTAGAGGTCTTTATATTGTGTTTCCGTCAGCACGCGATATCCGCTGATGAATGTATCTGTTTTCGTATAAATGATGTCATTAAGGGGCTCGAAGTTGGAAATCAGGAGATCCAGCGGAATCTGGCCGGCAAACACGAGTCCCAGTGCAGCCACCAGGCCTTCCTTGATGGCTTTTTCCCTGGCGCTTGCAGTATCATTTTTAATAATGAATCCGGTCCCCGTCACCACTATGGTCCGGGTATGTTCAGCCTGTTTTGCAGACAAGATGTCCGGCAGGAGCATCAGGAAAGATAAGCTTGTCAGTAAAAAACAGGTACAGAATCGGATTTTGGAAGAAAAAAGGGGCTTGATTTTTTTTTTCATATTGATCGGCTCCATGCAACAATCAGGCATTGATAGGTTTAGACTTTTCTGGCCAATGTATACTCAGCAAGCAGCGACAGCAAGTCTCTGGTTTCAGAGGGGCTGAAGATGGTCAGCGCCTCTTTGGCCCTGGCAACATGATCGGCGGCAAGTGCCTGGGTGTATGTTATCCCGCCGTAGGTTTCGAGCAACCCTTTGAGATCCTCGAAATCTTGAAGGGAAAAATCCGTGTTTTGTATGATTGCCTTCATCTGCCGCAGGTCACTGATACTTGCCTTTTTCAGGGCATGAATCAGGGGAAGCGTCACCTTTCCCTCCCTCAGGTCAGCGCCCACTTCTTTTCCAAGCACCGTGGTATCAGATGTATAATCAAGGAGGTCATCGGCCATCTGAAAGGCCAGCCCCAGATGAAGTCCAAAATCAGAAAGGGCAGCCCTCTTTTCATCAGGGGCATGGGCAATCATGGCACCGATCCGGCAGGCACCTTGAATCAAAGTTGCAGTTTTTCGGCGGATGACCTCCATGTACTCTTCTTCAGAAAGATCGATGCACCCCTTTCTGATGAGCTGATGAAGCTCTCCCTGAGACATGTCTTCCGTGATTTTTCCAAGTTCCTTGAACACCTCCACCTGGTTGGCTTTTGATGCGATTGACACAGAGCGTGACAGAAGATAATCGCCAACAAGGACAGCCGGCGCATTGCCGAATATGGCGTTGGCCACCGGTTTTCCGCGTCGAAGGGTGGCGCCATCCACAACGTCGTCATGCAGAAGGCTTGCGGCATGCATATATTCAAAAACAACTGAAAACGTTTTATCATAGTTGTCGGAATAGCTGCACAACCTCGCACAAAGGACCAGTAAAAGCGGTCTGATGCGTTTTCCACCGCTGAATAAAATATGGCCGGCCGCCTCGGAGACAATGTCGAGATAAGGGGTTAAATTGGCCTTGAGTTCATCCTCAATCGCTGCCAGATCCTCTGCGGCCATTTCGAGAATTTTACTTTTCAGATCACTCATACGGGCGTTCCTGTTATATCGTAGTCGGAGGCGTCGGTGATGTTTACGTTCACAAAGCTGCCGATGGTTACATCATTTGCGGCAATATAAGTGATTCCATCAACTTCCGGCGCCTGGAAGGCCGTTCTGCCTTTATAATAATTGTCTTCCGGGCCCTCTTCTACCAGAACTCGAAAGGTTTTACCAATATAAGTTTGATTTCTGGCAAATGAAATATCAGCCTGACAGGCCATGAGCCGGTCATGCCGCATGGCGGCCGTCTTTTCGTCCACAGGGTCCGGCAGCCTGTGGGAAGGCAGGTCTTTAGAATCAGAGTACGTAAACACCCCCAGATGGTCAAAACGGATTTCCTGGACAAAGTCAATCAGACGGCTGAAATCATTTTCGGTTTCTCCGGGAAACCCGACAATAACGGTTGTCCGAAGCGCAGCGTCCGGCACTATTGACCGGATCGTGTCAAACAGTCTTCGCAGAATATCTTGTGTATAGTGTCTTCCCATTTTTTTCAGCAAAGGATCGCTGGCGTGCTGAATCGGTATGTCAAAATAGGAGCAGATATTCTGCCGGGCAGCAATTGTCTTGATCAGGTTCTCTTCAATACTTTCCGGATGTCCGTAAAGAAACCTCAACCAGACATTATCGGAGATATCGGCCAGATTTTCAAGCAGTTTATCCAGTCCGGCAGCCGGATCCAGATCTTTTCCGTAACCTGTTGAGTCCTGTGCCACAAGCACCAACTCCCTGATTCCCCGACGGACAAGTGATTGCCCTTCCATGACGATGTCATTCAAGGGGCGGCTCCTCTGCTTTCCACGGAGTCTGGGGATCATGCAGTAAGTACAGTGCCTGCTGCATCCTTCAGCAATTTTAAGGTATGCCATGTGGGAAGTCGTTATGATCCGGGGCAGTCCGGCCCGGTGCAGGGGTGATTTATAAGGCTCGGGCAGAAGACAGGGCCGTGAATCAGTGTTCAGACTTTTTTCCAGCGCGGAGACAATCTGATCATAGGCGCCTGTTCCGAGAAACATGTCGACCTCCGGCAGAGACTGCGCCAGTTCTTCTCTGAATCGTTCAGGAAGGCAGCCGATAACCACCAAACGTTTGCAGTCCCCTGTCTTTTTGAATTCCGCCAGTGCCAGGATGGTATCGATGGATTCATCAACAGCAGAGGAAATAAAGCTGCAGGTATTTACAATGATGACCTCGGCATCTGCGGGTTCTTCTGTCAGGGTCCATCCGTCCTTTATGAGACAGCCAAGCATCACTTCACTGTCCACAAGATTTCTGGCGCAACCAAGGCTGACCAGATTTAGTTTCATCTTAAAGTCCTCGCCAAAATGACGGGTCGGAAGCGTGTGAGATGTTGCCCGGCTGCTTCAGGTGTCAAGGCTGTCTGGCCTAAAACCCGGGGCATCGGGGGGAACACTTCCAGACTGTCGGATTGTGGTTTAACAAACCATCGGTTCAGGTGTAAAATACCGTAAATGGGAAAGAATTAAAAGCCAAAAAAATTCCGTCCTTATCTTATCGGTTGGTTTTTATTAATTCTACCCGCATAAATCAAATCCTGTCTGCAGGATTATGATTACGATTACGATTAAGATTACGATTACGATTAGGATGATAGTGGTTATGAACCCCATCGGGTAAAGTAAATCTCAGGCGTAAATCAACATTTTTAATTGCACCCTAATGACAGGCCGGGGTTGAAATTATGTTCAAATTATGAGACATCCGGAAAAAGGCTTGGTCATTCAGGTTAATTAAAAGAGGGTAAATTTATGATTCGAATCAATGAAAATTATCTCAAACTGCAGGCATCTTATTTATTTAAAGATATTGGAGACCGGGTGGCGGCGTTTCAAAAGGCCCATCCGGACAGGGAAATTATCAAGCTCGGCATCGGTGACGTCACACGGGCACTGCCGGAAGCCTGTGTCAAAGCATTTCATTCTGCTGTGGATGAAATGGCGGATGACAGCACCTTCCGGGGGTATGGCCCGGACCAGGGGTACCCCTTTTTAACGGAAAAAATTGTGGAGTTCGATTTTAAATCCCGCGGTGCAGATATTTCTTGTGAGGAGATATTTATCAGTGACGGGGCCAAGTGCGATACCGGCAACATCCAGGAGATCTTTGCACAGGATATTAAAATCGCAATTCCTGATCCGGTTTACCCGGTTTACCTGGACACCAATGTCATGGCAGGGCGCACGGGGCGGTTTGGCAATGGCAGATACGAAAGCGTTCATTACCTCGACGGCACCCGGGAAAATGGGTTTGTGCCAGGCCTGCCGGAGACCCCTGTTGACCTGATCTACCTCTGTTTTCCAAACAATCCCACCGGGGCGGTGGCTGACCGGGGTGTTCTCGAGGCCTGGGTAAGCTATGCAAGAGAAAATCGGTCCCTCATCCTTTATGATGCGGCATATGAGGCCTTTGTCCGGGACACTCATATACCGCGGTCGATTTATGAAATCGAGGGTGCCCGTGAGGTGGCCATAGAATTCAGAAGCTTTTCAAAGACAGCCGGGTTTACAGGGACGCGGTGTGCGTATACGGTTGTCCCCAAAGACTGCGTCGGGTATGATGCCGGAGGGGGAAAACACTTTTTACACACTATGTGGCAGCGGCGTATTTCCACAAAATTCAATGGGGTATCCTATCCGGTTCAGAAGTCTGCAGCAGCAGTATTCAGCGCGGAGGGACGGTCCCAGGTGGCATCTCTGGTTGATTATTATATGAAAAATGCCGCATTGATCAGAAAAGAGATGACTGATTTGGGATATGAGTGTGTCGGTGGCACAAACTCCCCTTATATCTGGATAGATGGCAAGGCAGACTCATGGGATTTTTTTGACATGCTGCTGAATACGGCCGGTGTGGTGTGTACCCCTGGTGCAGGTTTTGGGACCTGTGGAAAAGGTTTTATCCGTATCAGTGCGTTCAACAGCCATGAGAATGTCCAGGAGGCCATGATCCGGATTAAAAAGGCGCTGCAGAAATAATATAACGGCGAATAATAGAGAATGTCGAATTTCGAACGCCGAACGCCGAATGTCGAATTTCGAAGCTGAACGCTGAGTGTTGAATAAGGAATCGCTTCACTCTGTTAATGATAAAAAAGGGAGAGGGTGCAAAATGGCTTTTTGGGGTTTGAAATTAGTAAAATTGTCTTGACAACTTAACCAATGTATGATTAATTTGCCTGAGAAGCCATTGAGATCTGAAAAGGCATTGAGACCTGAAAAGTTATTGAGAAAGAATATGATCTATTTCGGTTATGCTCAGATCCAGGCAGCACGTCTTCGGCATATGGAGATAAATGATGTTGAATTCAGATTCCCCGGTTCCATTGTATCATCAGCTTGCAGATATTATTCTTGCAAGAATACGTTCCAATGAGTATCCGCCAGAGACAAAAATTCCATCTGAACATCGACTGGCCGAGCAGTTCGGCATTGGAAGGCCGACCGCCAGGCAGGCGACCGATCTTCTGGTGCGCAGGCGTTTTCTAACCCGCAAAAGAGGGTCAGGTACGTTTGTTCTGGCGAAACCGGAAGAGGTGGATCTTTTTTCCCTGGGCGGCACGCTTTCCGCTTTTCATCGAAAAGGCATATCCGTCAATACCCGTATTCTTGAAAAGATCAGGCTTGAAAGTGTGCGCCAGGACCCGGAAAATCCCTTTTCAGAAGCAAAGGCCTATTTTTTTTCCCGGCTCAGCAGTGTCGAAGAAATACCGGTCCTTAAGGAACATATTTATCTGCATCCAATGCTTTTTTCCGGTATTGATCAATTGGATATATCCGGTCGATCCCTCTCACAGATTGTGGAAGAGCTTTATTATATGCGTCCCCGGGGAGGGGATCAAAATTTTCGGATCGGTTGTCTGACCGGTAAACACGCAGAAGATCTCAGGGTGCTTCCTGAGACGCCTGTGCTGGTGGTGAAACGGTTTCTTCATTTTAAACAGGCAGAAAATGCCGTTTATTCAGAACTTTATTGTCGAACAGATCGGTTTGTTTTTTCACAGACAATTGGAGGAATTCAAGATGATTAATCGGGGCTATTATGAAGGGTTTGGTGGGGCCTATATTCCGGAAATCCTTGTGGCCACCTTTGATGAGCTTGTGGACGCTTTTCAGAAAGCCAAAAACGATCCGCATTTCTGGCAGGAATATACATCCCTGATGTCGTCCTTTTCCTGCCGCCCGACGCCTGTGACCTTTGCTGAAAATCTGACCCGGATGTTTAAGGGTCCCCGCATTTATATCAAGCGGGAAGACCTTAATCATACAGGCGCCCATAAGGCGAATAATGTAATGGGTCAGGGACTTTTGGTTAAACGCATGGGCAAGAAACGTGTGATTGCCGAAACCGGGGCCGGCCAGCATGGGGTGGCCACTGCCACCATGGCTGCCAGGTTCGGGTTTGAGTGCACCATCTATATGGGCGAGGTGGATTTGGAGCGGCAGCGCCCGAATGTGTTCTGGATGGAACGGCTGGGCGCCAGGGTGGTTCCGGTACTGGACGGCACCAGAATTCTAAAGGATGCCATTAATGAAGCGTTTCGTGACTGGGTCACCCATATGGACACAACACACTATGTGCTGGGTACGGCATGCGGCCCCCACCCTTTCCCGGAGATGGTGTCCTATTTTCAATCCATCATTGGAAAGGAGGCCCGGAAGCAGATCATGGACCTGGATGGACGTCTTCCGTCACGGGTGTATGCCTGTGTGGGCGGCGGTTCAAATGCCCTGGGCATTTTTTCCGGGTTCATGGACGACCCGGTAGCGCTGGTGGGGGTGGAGGCAGGCGGAAAAGGGCTTGATTCAGGTGAGCATGCATCACGCCTGTGTTCAAATGATGCGCGCATCGGTGTGGCCCAGGGGTATAAAACCTATTTTTTACAGAATAGCGACGGACAGATGAAGAAAACCCACAGCATTGCCGCAGGTCTGGATTATGTCGGGGTCTCTCCGATTCTATCGCATCTGAAAGAGGCGGGCAGGGTCCGCTTTGAGGCGGCTTCGGATGAAGAGGTTTTGAACGCCCTGTCCCTTACCATGCAAAAGGAAGGGTTGATTCCTGCATTGGAGTCTGCCCATGCCTTTGTCCAGGCATTCAAGGAGGCGCCGACCCTTTCATCGGAAGACAGCATTCTGATTAATCAGTCAGGACGGGGAGACAAGGATATCTTTACGATTGCCGATGCGTTCACCGATCCGAAGTGGAGAGAATTTATCAAGAAAAAAGCGGAGGGATACCATGCTTGAGTCCCATATTCGGGCAGAGCGGGGAAAAAAGGAGATCCTGTTGATGACCCATATTGTTCTTGGATATCCTTCTTTTGAAGAGGGATTTCAGATCATCGAGGCCATGGTTGAAGCCGGCGTTGACCTGATGGAACTCCAGATTCCGTTTTCAGAGCCCATTGCGGACGGTCCGGTCATCCTTCGCGCCAACCAGGCGGCCCTGGCAAACGGTGCCACAGTGGAAAAATGTGTCGATTTTGCACAAAGGGTCGCTCGGACATTTGATATCCCGTTTTTATTTATGAGCTACTACAATATCCTTTTTCAATATGGCCTGGATCGCTTTGCCGCCTTCATGGCCAGGGCTGGGTTAAAAGGGGCCATTGTCCCTGATCTCCCGCCGGAAGAGGGAGAAGATTATCTGAGAATCATGGCCGACCATCGCCTGGCTCCGGTTTTTATTTTTTCACCCAGCACACCGGACACAAGACTAAGGTCTATTGCCGCCTGCAGCAAGGGCTTTGTTTATTGTGTGGCCAGAAAAGGGGTGACCGGCAGTGATACCCGTTTCACCGGCGAATTGGAATCCTATATTGAAAGGTGCCGCAGGGCCACACACCTTCCACTGGCCCTTGGGTTTGGTGTTAAAGATAAAAGAGACGTGGATTTTCTGAGGAGTAAGGTGGACATCGCCGTTATCGGCACCCAGACCATCCGGCTGGTGGACAAAGAGGGGGTCGGTGGAAGACGGATGAGGCGATGGCGTCTCGGGTTGATCTGATTCTTGGCGAGGAACGCGATACGTTTGGGAGTGAGGATCGCACGACTGAGCACGCCGTTGAACTCACGGGGCTGAGGCGAAATACGGTG
>JAUXCK010000294.1 GCA_030618925.1 Desulfobacteraceae bacterium | reverse complement strand
GATCACGCACCCCGGTAATAAATCTCCATTTCAACAGATCCCCTTTTTTCTTATATAATTCTTTTAAAGATTTTCCCACTGCAGCATGAGTCATAATAGTTGTCGAAACGTTTTTAGTCGGATTAAGATCCAAATTATGAACATGATATGTTTCACAAGGTAATATTTTTTTTGATACTTGTTTTAAGCTGTACAAAACTGCTTGGCTCCCCACCTTTCCCATGGTCAAAACCGGCATAATCCAATCCCCTTCAGACCCTATCCTGTCATGTTCGACAAAACCACACCGGCTTCTCGCAGAATCGATTTCATCCTCCGGCATTGAAAAAACTTCACCCTTATCAAAAAGCTCCTGGGCCATTCCCCTATCAAAAGCCTCTTTAGCCGTCCATTGCCTGCGCAGTTGATACCCTCTGTCTCGATCCAGACGAAACTGCTTTTGTTCTGCCTCGGACAAATTTGCGGCCAGCCTATCCACAAATTCGAAGTTTTTTGGCTGCCAATAGCTTGGCATCAACTGTTCTCTACCAGTCTGGGTCTCTTGGGCATGGTTGAAAACACCCAGCACAACATCGACTTTTTTGATGGAAAAGTGCAGGGCCGTTTCTATGAGGAATGCCAGATCATGCTTGGCTACGTTTTTTTCCTGTAAGGGTATCTTTTCCTGTACTTTTCGCAGATAGAAATATCCCACAGGATTGACGCAAAAGGCATTGAGCTCCCAGTGCCGAAGTACAGAGGGAAAATCGGTCTTGGGATCGCAAGTCCATTCATGTGTACCGCCAGGTTTTTCGGAGCATACCAGTACCTTGCCCATAACCATTTCCGCCCCTTTTTGAAAATTGGGAATGACTGCGGAAAAAGCGCCTTCCAGGTAATAGTCGTCCGCATTCAGGTAGCCGATAATCGACCCTGTAGCCATGGAAAATCCCTTATTCATGGCGTGCACCTGACCCCTGTCCGGCTCTGATACCCACTTCAAATGAGGATAACGTTTCAAAATATCCAGGGTGCCGTCGGTGGAACCGCCGTCCACAATGATATGTTCATAATCGGCATGGTTCTGGGCAAGGACGCTTTGGATGGCCTTTTCTATGGTTGTACCGCTGTTGAATGATGGTGTGATGATGGAAATTTTCAATTTGCTGTTCTCTCAATGCATAGTTTGATTTCTTTTGCCATATCCCCCGGTCCGTGCCCGTATTTTTCAGCCAATTGCCGCAGGTGTTCATGGGCTTTACGCACCAGTTCCGCGTCGGCAGCTTTCTCCGCCGCATCCTTGTAAAAGTAGTAGTACAGCGGGTAGTCGTTTCCCAGAAAGTCGCGGATTGCTGTATAGGGATTAATCAGGATGGGCGTGTGACCGGCAATGCATACCAGTACCAGATCCAGGGCATTGGCATCGTAGTAGTGGGAAAAGACGACGTTTTTTTCAAGAAGCTGCATGCATTCTACTGAACCTGAATCGGCTATGGTGGTGACAGAATCCATCATGAAATCAAAGAGGATGTGGCGGTCTTTAAGATGTTGTCGTTCTGCCAACATGACTGCATCCAGGGCGGGGTCTGCACCTCTGATCCAAATTTTTTCCATGCCCTGCACGGGCAAAATATGAATGGCATGAGCGCGCTGCATCCACCATCCCACCTGGATAACTTTTTTGTCTGGATTGGCCCCAAAAGCCGCCCATGACCATTTTCTCTCCACCTTGGGTAAAGGGAACCGCAATGGGTGCACAGGCACGCCGGTAATTGGCCTGAGCCGTTGAGCATGCTCCGAGGATTGGACGAAAAGCCCCCTGCACATTGTCTTGGCCCGGTTCCAAACATCAGACGAAAACATTGCACCGTTGGAAACGACATCGTAGGGCGGCAGCTTGGCCAGCCAGCCCGGTACCCTGGCGGGCATTGAGTGCACAAAACCAATCCAGGGACTTAATTCCGGCAGTCTTTTTTCTTCAAGAGCGGTTTCAACGCAAGGGACCACTGTTAAGTCGGACCTCAGGGTATTTTTCAGTTCCGCTATAGTCTCAGCCATGAGTCCTTGGCTTTTATCTCCGTTAACCACGGAAAGGCAAGCGCGTTGTGGTGCCTTAACAACCCGGGCAGTTGGTACTGACTTTGGTAACGCGGCTGGCCCTAAAAGATCGGCGGCAGGCATTTCTTTGTCTGTAAATTCATCCGTCAGTGACGGACGGGGTGAAGGCGTATCTTTTGGAGCTTGGTCCTCAATCCGTCGGTAATAGTCATCCAATCGTACATTCGGCGGGCTGGCAACTTGCCGCAGATAAAAGTCGACGCTGCCGTCCGCCAGCCTTTTAGCCATCTCCTTATCCTTGCTGATCTCCAGAACAGCCCCAGCAATCCCTTCGGCATCCGCTCTGTCCACAACCCAAGCTTCTTTACCATGTTCCACTTTTAGCCCCAGGTTTGTTCGGGGCAAAATTACCGGCCGGCCCATGGCAAAGTATTCGGGCAATTTTGCCGGAAAACGCTGGTCATCAAAGGGACCGGGCCAACCCGGCTGGACCAGCATATCGGATGCGGCCATGACATCAGCTACCTCGTGACGGCTGACCCAGCCCAAAGGCTTTTCAAATTCCTGATACCAGGATTCGTCTTTGCCCAATGTAACAAAGTTTGTGCCTGTACGGATCAATGTGGTGGGGCAACCCTGTTTGTTTAACAAAACCACTGCCTTGTACATTTCAAGGGCTTCTTGCCTTTTCAGGGCACGGACGTTTCCTGTATAAGATAAAACCAAATGGTTAGCCGGAATGTTCATACGCCTGCGCAATTCATAATTGATGGGCCGAGGATAGAATAACCGTTCGTCAACCGGCGCGGGAAGAATCAACGATGGCAATCCATTGGGATTGAAACGTTGCAAGGTATCGATGATCAGGGTCAGCCCATGGGCCTTCTTGAGCCATTCCCAACCCCGAATGGGGTGGAAGCGTTGGGCCGGCATTAGAGAGTCCAATTCCTTCAAAGAGAGAGCGGCCAACTCAGCATAGGGCCTGCCCAAGGCATTTTCTGTCAGGTACTCTTCGTTGTCCTCCAGGTGGATTATTGTCTTGAAGGAATACTTTTTAACCAGTTTAAAACAGAACTTGCGCACGTGTTCTCTTGGAGTCCAGGCGTGCACTATATCCGGCCCCCGACCGTCGAGAAAAGTTAAACCGTTTCGCTCAATTTCTTTGTACGTGCAAACCTGATATGCTTTATTTGTGTTCTGCTCATCATCATCCATTTTGGGCACAGCCACCATGCATGCAACACCCTGCCGAGACATAGCCTCCGCATAGTGCTGCACATGATATCCGCTGTTGGTAGAGATCCTTGAGTGGGACACAAACAGGACATTCAACCCAGGAACAGAAGTAACTTGCTGCGATTGACGGCCAAATGGGCTGGGCCGAGGGGAGTCGGCATCTTCAGATCCAACTGGCTTGAAATTTGTGCCACGAAGCGTGTAAGAATCTCCTGATGCCTGCTCAGGAGAAACATAGGTGTTGAATTGCGAAGAATATCTTTCAACTGGCAGCCCATTCGAATCATTACTATGATGTGTGTATTGAGCTTGACCTTGACTGAATTGAGCGAATAATTTTTGCATGTGATCAGTGGCCATGGGTTTCTTTTTTCGCAGCAAAAGCATTTCCAATCCTCGCACCAGACTGTTGCCGATTTGCCAGCGTTTTGATGCGAGAATATCATGAAAATCTGATTCAAGTTTACTCATCCATTCCTGCATTAACCAAGGCGAAATATTTTGACCCTGATCTTTTTTTGTTTGATACTTACTGAATATCCCCTGCATATTGTTCAGGGCCAGGCGGGGTCTGCCTCGCAAAAGCATGATTTCAACAATCCGTATCACTGCATTACCGACCTTCCATCGGGCTGAGTTGGACAGGGCAGATACATCGTTTTCCAGTTGCTGCATCAGGCGGTCAAGAGGAACACTTTGATTAAGATTCCATGATTGGTGAAACTGGGATTCGGTCCGCTCATTTTCCTGCATGGACTTGTAGGATGCAAATACCTGTTGCATATGGTTTGCAGCGCCGGGTTTTTTGCCTTTTAAAAGCATAAACTCTATGGATCGGACGAACGCATTGCCTGTCCGCCACCTCATAGAGCTCTTGAGCGCATTAAAATCGTTTTGGAGCTGGTCCATCCAGCGTTTGAGCTGCTTGTTTTTTCCGGCGTAAAGATGATTGTTGCTGGAAAGCCTGGAATTTTCCAGATTCAACTGGTTAATCCGCTCCTGTTCCTGCCGGTTCTGCGCACGGGCTGTTATCAACTGTTCCTGCGCTTCAGACAGGTCGCTCTCAAGCCGATGCTTCTCTGTGTTAAGCTCTTCTTTGGCCTTTTGTTCTTCCTGGATCCGGGCACGAGCTGTTATCAACTGTTCCTGCGCTTCAGACAGGTCGGTCTCAAGCCGATGCTTCTCTGTGTTAAGCTCTTCTTTGGCCTTTTGTTCTTCCTGGATCCGGGCACG
>JAUXCK010000049.1 GCA_030618925.1 Desulfobacteraceae bacterium | reverse complement strand
TAGGGGATATCTATGATTTGATGGTATTTGACGGTCTTTTTGAGATATTTTACGGATACCATATGGGGTTGACAGCGGAAAATATCGCCGAACTTTACGGCATCGGCCGATCTGAGCAGGATGAACTTAGCGTGCTGAGCCATGCAAGGGCCATGAGGGCCATAAAAGAAGGTTTTTTTGCACAGGAAATCGTACCCGTTACCATTAAATCGCGCAAAGGTGACACGGTTTTTGATACAGACGAGCGACCCATGGAAACAGATATGGAAAAAATGGCCGGATTGAGACCGGCATTTAAAAAAGGCGGAACTGTCACGGCCGGGAATGCATCCGGTATCAATGACGCAGCGGCAGCTGTGCTGATGATGAATGCGGAAAAAGCCAAAGAGATGGGAATTGAACCCATTGCCGCCATCAGGGGATTTGGCTCCGGCGGGCTTGATCCTGCATACATGGGTCTGGGGCCGGTGCCGGCAGTTCGCAGCGTATTAACATCCACGGGCATGACCATCGGGGATATGGATCTCATCGAATTAAATGAGGCCTTTGCAGCGCAGGCCATCGGGTGTGTGCGCGAACTGGGGATCGAAGTCGATCGCCCCAATGAGCTGGGCAGCGGTATATCTCTTGGTCATCCCATTGGGTGCACCGGTGCGCGGCAGGTGGTTTCCGGGATATACCAGATGCAGCGAAAGGGATATTCCACAGGCCTTTTTACCATGTGTATCGGCGGGGGAATGGGCATGGCCATGGTGGTTGACCGCTGATTTTTCCGGATTCCGTTGCTTTTCGCTTCCGTGGCGCCGCTGTTTCGGGCGTCATCCGGTGCTGTCTGACCCGTCCTGAATGACATCGGCCAAAAAAGGGGGCACGGGCGCATTTTTTTCTTTACTTGACCGCGTGTAATTGCTACAACCACAAAGGTTTAAATAGAATGACGAGGGGAATTTTTTCCGGTCCTTTCAGATAGTTTTGGTCAGACAGTTTCGGTTTTAATAAATTCTATGGCACATGACGCTTATATGCCGGTTGACAGCGAAAGAAAAGGGAGAGAAAATTATCATATGAGTATCACCAGAAAATTGGGTGTTTTGGTATTTTTTGGCGTGCCGGCCATTATCGGTGGCGGCATTGTTTATCATTTTTTTCATGATTATACAGCGGTTGTCATTTATGAAATGGTGCTGCTGCTGGTTGCCGGCGGATTTTTCAGCAAATAACATGCCTGCCTTTTAAATATTGCCCGGACCCTTTCAATCAAATGGTTTTCAGCCGGACCCTCCATTTCACACGGTGTTGGCGCCCTCATTAAACCGAAAACCGCTCTAATAGCGATTGTATTGATATAGGATATGCTGTTCGGCAGGGCATGCGGGCAGTTGCTTTCAGGAAGGGTTAAACCACAGGGGAGGTATGATGGGAAAAACACCAGGTGACCTGATTTTATGGTTTTTTATGGGCCTGTTTTTAGTCTTCTCTGTCTTGATCGGGTGGCTGTTGCTGCCGTTCCTGTCAACCCTTGTTCTTGCTGCAGTGGTAACAGGAATATTCAATCCCCTCTACCGGGTTCTCATTGGTACGGACAAAATCAGACCTTCTTTTGCCGCTTTCATTACATGCATTTTAATTTTTTTCATTTTATTTATTCCGATGTTCTTTTTTTTCGGCATATTGTCGACAGAGGCCTACACCCTTTACCTGTATGGAAAGAGCGCCGTGGTGAGCGGGCAGATAACAAGTTTTCTGGAAAGCAGCGAAACGATTGACAGGGTGAACCTTGTCCTCTCAAATTTTCATATTAAATTTACGGCCGAAGAACTGAACAGATCCATATCCGAGCTCGGAAAGTTTGTCGGCCTTTTTTTGTTTGACCAGGCAAAAATAATTACATCAAATCTGCTCACGTTTGCGATCAATTTCTTTTTCATGCTGTTGATCATTTTTTTTCTGCTCCTGGACGGGGGGAAACTCATCGCGTTTATTGTGGACCTTTCTCCCCTGCCAAGAGAACAGGATGAGAAGCTGATTCAGAAATTCAAGGAGATGGCCGGTGCAATTCTTATCGGAAACGGGCTGGCCGGGGTGATTCAGGGGGTTTTAGGCGGGCTTGTGTTTGCTCTTTTCGGCCTGAACTCTCCTTTCATCTGGGGCGTCATTATGGCGTTTCTGGCGTTTCTTCCCATTTTTGGCATTGGTGCGGTAATTATGCCGGCAGCGATTTATCTTTTTTTAACGGGCCGGATTCTTTCAGGCCTGTTTTTTATTTGTTTTTATATCATCCTGTCTTTTGGCATCGAGTATATTTTTAAACCCAAGGTCGTGGGGAATCGTGTGAAGATGCACACCCTGCTGGTATTCCTCGCCATTATTGGCGGGATGAAGCTATTCGGGATTATGGGCATTATCTACGGTCCCCTGGTGGTGACAGGCTTTCTGACGCTGGTTGACATCTATCATGCCAGTTATCGAAAAATGGTCGAGCCATCGCAACCGGTTGCGCCATTATAATGTCTCAAATGTCGCATCCCTCTTAAACGATTTTGTTCATGTCCAGGGGTGCGAAACGTGAACTAAACCAAAAAAAATCAGGTGCACATTATGGAGGAAATGGAAAAGAAGCCCCAGGTCAGCATAGAAAGTGAAATGAAAAAGTCTTACCTGGAATATGCCATGAGCGTTATCATCGGCAGAGCCCTGCCGAATATTCGTGATGGGCTGAAGCCTGTTCACCGCAGGATTTTATTTGCCATGCGGGAATTGAAAAATGATTTTAACAAACCCTATAAAAAATCTGCCCGCATTGTTGGGGATGTTATCGGTAAATATCATCCCCATGGCGATTCAGCCGTTTATGACACCATCGTGCGCATGGCTCAGGATTTTTCCATGAGATATCCCCTGGTAGACGGACAGGGGAATTTTGGTTCCGTGGATGGTGATTCTCCAGCAGCCATGCGGTACACAGAAATTCGAATGACGCATTTATCTCATAAAATGCTGGAAGACCTCGACAAGGAGACCGTCGATTTTAGTGCCAATTACGATGAGTCCATGACAGAGCCGCAGGTGCTGCCCACAAGGATCCCGGCCCTTTTGGTAAACGGTTCTTCCGGGATTGCGGTGGGGATGGCCACCAACATCCCGCCCCACAACCTCACTGAGACAATTGAAGCCGTCAAGGCTTTGATCGATAACCCGGCCATGGACTGGAAAGATCTGCTGCAATATATCCCGGGCCCGGACTTTCCCACTGGAGGGATTATCTATGGGACCAGCGGTATTCATCGTGCGTATAAAACAGGCCGGGGCATCATCCGTGTGAGGGCCCTGGTGAATATTGAAAAGGACAGTCGCGCCAAGACAGAAACCATCGTTGTCTCAGAGATACCTTTTCAGGTGAACAAGGCCAGGCTGATCGAGAAAATTGCCTTTCTTGTTAAAAACAAGCAGATTGAGGGCATCAAATATGTCAGGGATGAGTCTGACCGGGACGGGATGCGAATCGCCATCGGGCTGAAGAAGGATTACTTTTCGGAAGTGATCGTCAACCAGCTGTATAAGCATACCCAGCTGGAAAACAGCTTCGGCATTATTTTTCTGGCAGTGGTGGACAATCGGCCCGAGGTATTGAATTTGAAAGAGGTGCTTGAATATTTTATCCTGCACCGAAAAGAGATCATTGTCCGCCGGACACGGTTTGAATTGAAGAAGGCGGAGGAGCGGGCCCATATACTGGAAGGGCTTAAAATCGCACTGGACAATCTTGATGCGGTAGTGGCGCTGATCCGGGCGTCAAAATCTCCGGCAGAAGCCAGGGAGGGGTTAATGGAAAAATTCAGCCTCTCGGAGATTCAGGCACAAGCCATCCTTGATATGCGCCTGCAGCGGCTCACCGGACTTGAGCAGGAAAAAATAATTGAAGACTATAAATCTGTTCTGGCTGACATAAAGCGGTTCAGGGAAATACTTGATTCAGAGGGACTTGTATTTGATATTATCAAGGAGGAACTTACCGACATTCAGACCGCGTACGGAGACACCCGCCGCACGGAGATCGTTCAGGCCACCCAGGAAATTACATACGAAGATATGATCGTAGAAGAGGACATGGTGGTGACCATCTCCAGGAGCGGTTATATTAAACGAAATCCAATTACCCTTTACCAGAGTCAACACCGCGGCGGTAAGGGAAAGACCGCCATGGGAATAAAGGATGAGGATTTTGTAAAGCATCTGTTCGTGGCCTCGACGCACCATTATTTCCTTTTTTTCACAAACCAGGGAAAGGTTTACTGGCGCAAGGTTTATGATATTCCCCAGGCGAGCCGTGCAAGCCGGGGCAAAGCAATTGTCAACCTTCTCGATTTTAAAGAGAATGAAAAATTGACCACTGTCCTGGCGGTACCTGGTTTTGAAGCCGGGTATCATATTATCATGGCCACCCGGAACGGCACCACAAAGAAAACAGATCTCATGGCCTTCAGCCGGCCCCGGACAGGGGGGATTATCGCTCTGAATCTTGTAGAGGGGGATGAGTTGATATCGGCAAGGATCACCGACGGCACAATGAATGTCTTTCTGGGAACTGCTCTGGGAAAATCGATCCGGTTTCATGAATCCGACATTCGTCCCACCGGGCGGATTGCAAGGGGGATTCGGGGTGTCCGCTTGACGGCCAAAGATCGGGTTGTGGGAATGGAGGTCCTGAGCTACGGCCAGACACTGTTTGCCGCCACTGAAAACGGGTATGGGAAAAGAACTTCCATCGATGAGTACCCGGTTCAAAAACGAGGCGGCAAAGGCGTGATTACCATTAAAACCAGTGAGCGCAACGGACAGGTTGTGGCCATCCTCCTGGTGAAGGAGGAGGATGACCTGATGCTCATGACGGATGCCGGGAAACTGATTCGGATGCCCATAAGGGGCATTTCGGTGATCAGTCGAAATACCCAGGGGGTAAAGCTGATCGGGCTGGCACCGGATGAAAAGGTCATCGGTGCGGCATGCCTGGCCGAGAAGGAGGAAGAATAGCCCCATGCAGATTCCAAAGGAGACAGGGCCGGAAGCCATAAAACTGGGCGTCATCGGTGCGGGAAGCTGGGGGACTGCCCTGGCAAATCTTTTGGCTGAAAAAGGGTATCGCGTAGATCTCTGGGCATATGAACCGGAAGTAAAGGACCAGATTCAGGCGCTGCGGGAAAACAGCTTTTTCCTGCCGGGGATTCCCCTTTCGGAAAATTTATTTCCGTCAAATGACCTTGGGGATGTGGCAGCAGATAAGGACATGATTCTTACCGTGGTCCCCTCTCACCTTGTGCGGGAAACCGCAAAAAAAATGGCGGGATATGTGTCCGATAAATCCATCGTGGTTTCAGCATCAAAGGGAATAGAAAACATAACGCACCTGACAATGTCCCAGGTGCTGCATGAAACAATACCCCATATCCCTGAAACCCGATTGGCCGTTATCTCAGGACCCAGTTTTGCAAGGGAAGTCGTAAAGGGTGTTCCCACTGTGGTGACGGTTGCGTCAAAGGACCCGGATGTGGCCCGTTTTGTACAGGACGTTTTTGCCGTACCCACGTTCAGGGTCTACACCATAGATGATGTGACCGGCGTTGAACTGGGGGGGGCGGTGAAGAATGTGATTGCCATTGCATCAGGCATCGTTGACGGGCTCGGGCTCGGGCTGAATACAAGGGCGGCCCTCATCACAAGAGGTCTTGCCGAAATCCGGCGCCTGGGCATGACACTTGGTGCAGATCCGCACACATTTGCCGGCCTGGCAGGCATGGGGGATCTTATCCTTACATGTACCGGTAATTTAAGCCGAAATTACTCGGTGGGAAAGCAGATCGGAGAGGGGAAAAAATTAAAGGATATTTTAAAAGAGATGCGGATGGTTGCAGAAGGCGTGAAGACAGCCAAGTCTGTTTTCAACCTCTCCCGCAAGTTGGGGGTTGAAATGCCGATTTCGCATGAGGTGTATCATGTCCTTTATGATGAGTACTCACCCTCTGAGGCGGTGTACAGGTTGATGACGAGAACTCTGAAGCATGAACTGGAAGGCATGACGGTTTAGTCGACCTATATTTGAGTGATCCGTTGCATTTTATGAAGGCAGACAAGGCACACAAGGGCGAAGGACATCGGGGCAGGCTGAGAGAGAAATTTCTGGAATCAGGACTGGCGGGATTTCACGATTATGAAATTATCGAACTTCTCCTGACCCTTGGGACCCCCAGAAAGGACTGTAAGGAAGCGGCCAAGGCCGCGCTTACCCGTTTCAAGACCCTGCAGGGCGTGTTTGAAGCATCAAAAGAGGAATTGTGTACCGTTCAAGGGATCGGGCCCAAAAACCTGTTTGGGATTAAGCTGATTAAGGCGACAGCTGATCGCTATCTGGAAAAGCGAATCGTCGGCAGGGAGCCCATCCTTCACTCCAAGGCATTATTTGATTATCTGTATCACCTTCTGAGGGATAAAGCACAGGAATGTTTCAAGGTGATTTTTCTCGATGCCAAGAGCCGGGTGATCTCAAGCAAAATACTGTTTAAAGGCTCCTTATTGAGCAGTTCTGTTTACCCGAGAGAGGTGGTCCGTGAGGCCCTGGAGCAGAAGGCGGCGGCATTGATTTTTGCCCACAACCATCCATCCGGCGATTCAACCCCATCACCTGAAGATATTTCCATCACAAAAAGGCTCCTGTTTTCCTGCAGGGTAATGGGCATCACAGTTCACGATCATATTGTTATCGGCGATAACCAGTATTTCAGTTTTGCCGATCATGGCCATATCGCCAGGTTGAATCAGGAATATGAAGCACAGGAAGACACACTCACCTAATGAATGAACCCAAAACGCATCGCCCTGACTGTTTCGGAAAACTGGATATTGTTTTCCCTGAACATGAGGACGGGCTGAGACAATCCCCTGAGACCTGCGTGCAGTGCATTTTCAAGACTGAATGCCTGAGGGCCGCTCTCAAGGGGCCGGCAGGATTAAGAGCCAAAGATGAATTGGCAGACCGGGCATACGCGTCGGGCCTGATCGGTTTTTTTGAAAGATGGTCAAGAAAAAAGGATATCAAGCGTCGGATCAAGCACAGGGGGGATGGGTAAACCGCCATTTCAAAATTTGTTTCCTTGCTGGTTTGACCCTTTTTGAAAGTTCTAATCCAGGTGTTGAAATTCGAGCAGGGGCCTGACAAGGGAGGTGTGAAATGGAAAAGCTGACCATCGAAGATCTGGAAATTTTCGGGAAACGCGTTCTGATGCGCGTTGATTTTAATGTGCCCCTCGAAGGGGGCAGGGTGGCCAATGACAAACGGATTTCGGCAGCACTTCCAAGCATAAGGTATATTCTTGAGAGAGGCGGCAGCCTGGTCCTCATGTCTCATCTGGGAAGGCCAAAGGGGAAACGTGTGGCCGGGATGTCGTTAAACCCCTGCGTGTCCGTTCTGGGTCGTCATCTTGGAAAAGAGGTTGGGTTTTCTGAGGACTGCATTGGGGCGGAAACGGAATCCATTGTTGAACAGCTTGGCCCCGGGCAGATACTCCTGCTGGAAAATCTCCGTTATCATAAGGAGGAGACAGAGAATGAGAAAGGGTTTGCTGCAAAGCTCGCCCGGCTTGGGGATGTTTATGTCAACGATGCCTTTGGAACGGCCCACCGTGCCCATGCATCCACCGAGGGCGTCACCCATCACATGGACCGCTGCGCGGCCGGGTTTCTCCTGATGAAAGAGCTCGATTATCTTGGCAGGCTGATGGAAAATCCCGCAAGACCGTTTGTTGCCATTTTAGGCGGCGCCAAAATATCCGGAAAAATTGATGTGATATCAAACCTGCTGCCCAAGGTCGATCGCTTGATTATTGGCGGGGGAATGGCATTTACCTTTTTTAAAGCCATGGGGCTTGCGATCGGGCAATCCCTTCTTGAGGCGGACAAGGTTGAGCTCGCAAAGGAACTTCTTTCAACAGGAAAAGACAAAATTCTTCTGCCCCCGGACTGCATGATATCTGACGGTTTTGATTTTAAAGCCCGGAAGGTGGGGAAATTGAAGGAAGTAAAAAGCAGCCGGATTCCTGCGGACTGGGTCGGGCTTGATATCGGGTCCGAATCCATTCGACAATTTGAAACGGTTCTTAGAGATGCAAAAACCATTGTGTGGAATGGCCCCATGGGCGTTTTTGAAATAGAGAAGACTGCAAAAGGAACCTATGCGCTCGCCAATGTGCTGGCGGAATCAACAGACAGGGGGGCCACAACCGTGATTGGCGGCGGTGATTCTGCTTCAGCGGTCGAAAAAGCCGGTGTGGCTGAGCGAGTTTCTCATGTGTCGACAGGCGGGGGGGCGTCGCTTGAATTTCTTGCGGGAAAGGTGTTGCCGGGGGTTGAGGCGCTGACAGACAAATAAACTCATTTTTCAGGCAACATTCAATTTTATGACGTTAAAATCACTACCCGGCAAGAAGGCAATGCTTGCGGTGGTTATGGCAAGCGCGCTTATCCTGCTGACAATTTATTATCGGAAGGCGCTTTGGGTGTTCAGCCTGTATCTGGTTGACGTGCTGACAGACAGGGAGAAGATTACTGCCTTTGTTTCCGGTTTCGGGGCAGGGGCGCCTCTGATCTTCATCCTGCTCCAGGTTCTGCAGGTATTGTTTGCCCCGGTTCCGGGTGAAGCCTCGGGGTTTATTGGCGGGTACCTGTTCGGTGCGCTTCAAGGGTTTTTCTATTCCAGCATCGGGCTGGCACTGGGATCAATAGTGAATTTTGGTGTCGGCCGGTTTCTGGGGGAACGCTATATCCGAAAACTTCTTCCTTCCCATGTGCTTGCGCGGTTTGAATCCCTTTTGAAGCGACAGGGCATTATCGTTCTTCTGGTGCTTTTTATTTTTCCCGGCTTTCCAAAAGATTATCTTTGTTTATTGCTGGGCCTGACGTCGCTCCCTTTTAAACTCTTTGTTCTTCTCGCCACATTCGGGCGGATGCCCGGTACGTTGATGCTCAGCCTGCAGGGGGCGTACGTGTATAAAGAGATGTATGATGTGTTCGCCGTGTTATTTGGAATCAGCCTGATCCTTGTTATTCTTATGATTCGATACCGGGAAGCACTATACCGATGGATCGAACACTTTAATCGAAAATAAGCGATTAACATCGTTGACGAAATCAAAAAACTATGCTATCTATTAATAGTACTAC
This sequence comes from Desulfobacteraceae bacterium, assembly GCA_030618925.1. GTDB lineage: Bacteria > Desulfobacterota > Desulfobacteria > Desulfobacterales > SURF-7 > JAUXCK01. The sequence continues at coordinate 2,208 of JAUXCK010000049.1, read as the reverse complement.
CAGTATGACACCTTATCCTGCCCACAAATTGAGTTTTTTTCCATCCATTGCCACCTGAAGAAAAGGAGAGCACCTTGGGATTCTGGAGTTATAGAGAGGAACTCAGCAACAAGAATCGTTTGAGACGTTCCTATTATGAGCTGTTGAGAGATGAGCTCGACCAGTTCATTCTCCAGTATGCACTGATTGATTCTTATCATAATTTTAAAGAGAAAAAGATTCCCTATCCTTTTGTTGAGTGGCGCGAACTAAAGCCAAGAGCCAGGATTCCAAATACCGAATATGAACTCCACAACACATTTCTTGTAATCTTTCTTGAAGACAGCCTTCCGGATGAGCACAAAAAATATATCCGGTTTTTTGATTCTAACAAGACAACCAAGGCAAACCTTCTAGGTACCAAGGCGCTGTGCCTTGATAATAAATTTAATAGAAATCAGAAGTATCTCGAATCGGCCCATTTTTTTAATTTTCTGAAAGACCTTCTGCCGGTTGATTATGCACTCCTGCTCCAAAGGGATCCGGCCCGTCAGAGGAACAGCCGATATTTTCTGTCTCATTTTCATGTCCGGATCGATTGGCCCATTACCGATGCTGCTGAAGATCTGGCCCGAAGCCTCCGGTATATTTCAAAGGATATTTATGAAAAGGGGGATAAATGCGCAGAAGATTTGCAGAAGAAACTGTTTGAATATTATGGACTGCCGATGATGGTTGGTGGGCGAAGGACTGCAGCCATTGTTGCGGCGCAGTACATGAGACGACAGCAGTGCCTGTGTACGGTCTATACCGGAAGCAGTGAGGCAAGGAGTTTGATACGGATTTCAGAAAGAGGTGTGTCCAAGTTGATCCTGGGCAAGTTTACGAGAGCGGAAGTCACCCAGATTGCCGAGGCAAATAATATTTCCCTGCGCGCCTTTACAAAGAATTATGTGATTGCCCGGGAGGGGAAAAACAGGGATCGTGTCTGCATATTTCAAGCGACCTATGCCTACACCACTCAGGCCAGACCGCCGGATGACGGAAAGTTAAGAGAGATTCATCCGGATCTAAATTGGCTGACGGTGGGGGCGCAGCATATCCTCCCCAACCCCGGTATATGGAAATACCCCCCGATCCCTCTGAATATTATTTATTCATGACCCGCTTTTATGTCTTTCCCGGTTTTCTCAGGCGTTCACAGGTCGATTGTTTTAATCATAGCGGTTTCATCACAGTTGGGGAATTTGACACAGATGAGGCAGTCTTTCCAGATTTTCAGGGGGAGCTCTGACCGGTCTATCTGGGTGAAGCCAAACTGTTTAAAGAATTTCGGGTGGTAGGTGAGCGAAAAAATTTTTCGAATGTTGAATGATTTTGCCTCGGAGATGGCGTCTTCCACAAGCGTTGTTCCGATTTTTTTTTTCCAAAACCCGGAGACAACCGCCAGTGAGCGTATCTCTGCCAGATCTTCCCAGCAAAATTGCAGGGCGCAACAGCCTGCAACCCTGTTTTCCGCCTCATCAATAAAAACCGAAAAATCTCTGATATGATCATAAAGTTCGCTCAGGGGTCGCGACAGAAGCTGGCCCTGGTTGCCGTATTCGAGAAGAAGTTTATGGATGGGCTTAATATCCGATATGGTTGCTTTGCGTATCATGACGCCGTCATATCATTATTTGAGGTTAATTTAAATAGTGTCTATCCATAAATGGATATTTTAGGCCATAAATGGACATTTTAGGCCATAAATGGGCATTTTAGGTGATTTTCTCTTTCAGAATGCGCATTCATGGTCTTTTGAAAAGGAACCTGTTGTTTGTCCCGGAAGCATGCAGCGGAGCAGGCCGCCTGCTTTGGCAACAGGGTCGTAGATAGAGATCCCGATACATGATCCAGGCGAATAGGCCGCAAGGGTCGCTTTCATATCAGAAATGCCAACAATTAAATTTACAGACAAGTTCCTTATAATATTGAGAGAAAGACAGGCGGGCGCTTTTTTAATATGCCGTTATTCCGATTTTATTAATTATGAATTGTTGAAGTTTTTGAAATCGTGATTAAAATAGAATAAGTTAAGCAATGACCCATTGGAAACTCCCGAAAACCCGGGAATCCAAAGATGATGAACTCGTAATAAGTCCGATTCAGACGGTTTTGTAAAAAGTTCAAATTCAAGACGTGCAAATTTAGTCATTATGAGGCGTACTTATCGTACGTTGAATGATG
>JAUXCK010000034.1 GCA_030618925.1 Desulfobacteraceae bacterium | reverse complement strand
CCGAATCCCAGATAAAAACCGATTGTCACCCCATCGCCCCGGAATCCGAGCATCAGGCCCAGAAGGCCGATCAATACAATAAGCATCACATCCGTAGAAACAAGCACCCTCTTTGCCTGGCCCTGAAAATAAGCACCGAGCCATGCGCCGGGCAACAGTCCGGCCAGAAACACGGTAATAATCAGGCCGAGCTGATGATAAACATACCCGAAATAAATTTGAAAGGCAAAGATTACGATGATTTCACTGCCCATTGTGACCCATGCGGTTGAGAAAAGCAGAAATTCTTCTCTGCGCAGCCGGACCAGATAGATCAGAATCAATGCGGCCAGAACCAGATAAAAGCCCATGGGCGATGTCTCAAATCGGGTGAACCACTGAGTAAACATCATGCGCATCAACCAGGGAGCGTCATCCGAGTTTTCAGGTGTGGTCGGATCGATCAAGTTATTCAGGTAAGCGACCCTTTCCGGCGGTAGATCACCGTGGTAATATCTTCTGATATACTCTGTCTGTATCCCTTTTTGCGCCAGGATCTCCGGTATCCCGGTCCTGATGGGAACATCCCGGCAGAGAAAGGTGATCTTCTGACCCGGCAGCATCAGCACATGCTTGAAATGCATGGACAGGGTATTAAAAACAGAAGAAAGTTTCTGACGTTGGGGTTCGGCCAGATAGTTGTCATACCCTTGCATGGAAAAGCTCAAAACACCCTGGGGGGCCAGCCGGGCCCTGGCCAGGGCAAAAAAACGATCTGTATAAAACCGGTTGATCTGAAACGTATCGGGTTCCGGAAGACTGATGATAATCGCATCGTACAATTTATCCCTGTTCGCCAGAAAGGCTCTTCCATCCTGGTGGATCACCGTGAGCCCTGGGATGTCTTTGATCAGGTTAAAACGGAATAGAACATCCGACACTTCTGAATCAAGCTCAACATAATCTACGGTTTCAGGATGGTATTTCGCCAGTTCCGACATCATGCCGCTGACAGCAGACACCAAAAGGATATGCCGGGCATGGGGCAGTTGTGACAATGGATAATGAGTACTTTCCTCTGCCGCCGTCGGATTCTGGTTGCTCAAAACCGGCCGGCCGTCCATAAAAAGCGTAAAAAGGGCTCCGTTCCGGACCACCTCGAGCCGTCCATACCGGGACTCACGATAATGGACGAGCCTGCCCTCGGAACGAGACAGGGATGCTGTTTCAAAGACCAACGCAAGTACAAAAATGATAAGTGCAAAAAGGCATCCCGTATAAACAAACAAATGGTGTGCCTTCGAGAAAGAAAAAATGCGGTCTCCGGCAGAAACCGCCTGGAGAAAACACACTGCAGCAACAAGGGGAAGTCCGGCCATGCACACTGCCTGTATGGGGGAGAACAGCGCCACAAGGACAAAGGAAAAAATAACGCCGCCGGTTACGTCACCGAGATTATCCGTGATATATACCCGCACTGCCGGATAATCCGGCTGTTGAGACCTGAGCACATACAGGCTGTAAGGCAGAACAAAACCGAGGAGGATGCTATAGGGTAAAATCGTAATGAAAATATATAAAAAGGTGGGATAAAATCCAACAGAAACGCCATGGACAAAAACAATCTCCCTGAATCCGCGTATTGCAAGTATCTGAAGAGGGGATAATCCTGCCAGAAAAAGAGAGAGCCATCCCAGGTTGAAGGGTGTTGCGTTAACACATCGGGGAACCAGCAGGCGGGCCAGGAGCGACCCCACACCGCCAAACATCAGCCAGCAAAAAAGAATCAACGAAATGACGAACTCATTTCCAGTAAATTGAGCCAGAAACTCACGAATGGTGACCAACTGGGTGACCACAGAAGAGATGCCTGTGGCAATAACCACCCTGATAATTCGTGTTTCATTTGTGTTCTTCAAAATACTGGACCTGGTAAGTCAATACATCCAATTCGGTGATTAACCAGGCATCGCCCGGCAGGCCGGCCTTCATGCAGAGATGGTTGAGGAATTCTTCGACCTCGGGAAGCTGGGACCACACTTGAGGCAAAAAAGTTGCCCTGGCCCCGCCCCTCTTTATGATAACGCCATCTATATTTGGACGCAGCTTGGTCAATAAATCAGGGCCATCCTTATATTCCAGTGGCTGGGGAGCGGTTAAAATACTGACTTCGATATAGATTTCATCGAACTCTTCTGCAGACAAAGCGGGGAATCTGTGATCATGAAATGCCACATTAATGGCGTTTCTCATGATGCCTTCCAGGACATTCTCGGTGGGGGTCAGGGTTCCGATACACCCGCGCAGTTGACCGTCTTTGGTCAGGGTAACAAAAGTACCGCGTTCTTCCTGAAACCGGATGTCCTTCAAGTCTTCTTTAAGCGTATCTACATTGCGCATTTGAATCCCAATCCTTCCTGCTATTGATTGCCGCGCAAGCCGAATTAATATCTCACCCTGTTTTTTGGTGTACGCTTTGGACGTCATTTTCTTTTTTTTCATAACCTCATCTCCAAAAAAAGCAATTGCTGAATAACCGACAACCCTGTCCTTGCTGCCGGCAGTATCCCCGCTGTTTGTATAATTCAGAAAAACCGGTTCCCATCTGTTTTGGTTGGCCAATTTAAGTGCCACCAGGATCGGCATCAGGCCACAGGCGGCATTTTTTCGCCCGGACAGCCTCTTCCCCTCTTCCAGATCCAATATCATCTGAATCGTTTTTTTATCGTGCTGCCTGGCCCGCTCATACGGTAAATAATGTGACAAATCAGAACTGACAACAAGCAGGGTATCCCGGTCCATAAGTGGTGCAACCGCATCGCAAATGCCGTCCAAGTCAACCCGGCTGCCGAGAACGATGGGTATCACCTTAAACTCCCCTATGTAATGCTGCAAAAATGGAAGAACCACTTCAAGAGAGTGCTCTTGCCTGTCAGAAGCCGGAACAGCACGAAAAAGCGTGGATCGCTCACGCAGTGTTTCGGCATCTTGATCCAGCCTGATCTGTCCCAGTGGGGTCTTATATGCCGAAACATCACTGACGGCCGCGTTTGTAAAACCAACCCGGTGATCCGGACCCATCAGAATAACCCTTGCAAACTGGTTCTTCCTCAGCACCGTAGATGCATGCGCTGCTGTAAAACCGGAGTATCTGTACCCGGCATGGGGCAGGATAAGTGCTCTCAGAGATTTCCCGGACGGCGTCTGAGCCGATGCAGGAATCGCCTGCCGGGTATAGTGTTCAATCATCTGTTCCAGATCTGATGCCGACTCCGGGTAGAAAGCACCCGCACATACGGGTTCACGAACCGCTTTTGCACAGGAATCATCTGTTATGAAAAAACACGAGGAAAAACAAAACAGGAAAATGGCAAAAAACAGATGAATCCTCTGTTGCATGATATCTTCCTGTCTCCGGGCACTTAAGGTGAAAACGAACCGATACACATCCTATCCGTCAAAGTGCGGAAGCGGATAGGGAGCCTTAAAATACAATGCAGTTTCAAACGGTGTCAAGTCAAATCTAATCATCTGTTTTTAATACCGAAAGAAAAGCAGATTGAGGGATCATGACCTGCCCGACCATCTTCATTCGCTTTTTCCCTTTTTTCTGTTTTTCAAGCAGTTTGCGCTTCCGTGTGATATCCCCCCCATAACACTTTGCAGTGACATCTTTTCGATAGGCGGATATGGTCTTTCTGGAAATTATTTTTGCCCCAATGGCGCCCTGTATGGCGATTTTAAACATCTGTCTTGGAATCTCATCCCGCAGCTTTTCACAGATCAGTCTGGCCCGCTCGACCGATCGATTCTGATGGACAAGATGGGACAGGGCATCAACCCGGTCCCCATTAATCAAAATATCCACCTTGACGAGGTCGGTTTCCCTGTAATCCAGAAGTTCGTAGTCAAATGAGCCATACCCCTGGGTAATGGATTTAAGCTTGTCATAAAAGTCATAAATCACTTCAGCCAGAGGAAGCTCAAAAATCATCTCCAGCCGGTCAGTGGTAAGATACTGATAATTTGAATTGATACCGCGTCGATCCATACACAGCTTCATCACCGCCCCCATATAACGATCCGGCACGATAATGGATGCGCGGATAAACGGTTCTTTTGTGATGTCAATGGATCCAGGGTCCGGATACAACGCCGGATTATCGATCATTTTTTGGGTGCCGTCGGTCAGGACGATCTCATATTTCACAGAGGGGGCTGTAATGATGAGTGAAAGATCATATTCACGCTCGAGTCGTTCCTGGACCACCTCCAGGTGAAGAAGCCCCAGAAACCCGCACCGAAAACCAAACCCCAGTGCCACGGAAGAGTCCTTTTCATATATCAGGGATGCATCATTTAATTTCAGCTTCTCCAGGGCAAGGGATAACTCGCCATACCCGTCTGAAGCCACCGGGTAAATCGAGGAGAACACCACTGGTTTGGCATCCTTGAATCCGGACATGGAGGACTCGCAAGGGTTGTTTTTTAAGGTGATGGTGTCACCACAACGGGTATCGCTGACTGTTTTTATGCCGGCAATAAGGTAACCGACTTGACCTGCCGACAATTCCTTTTTCGGGACACGATCCAGCTGAAAAATCCCGACCTCTTCAACCTTGTAATCCTTATTATTAGACAGGAAGATGATGGTATCCCCTTCCCTGACCCCGCCCTCAAAAATCCGCATGTGGATAATGGTCCCCCGGTAGGCATCATAATGTGAATCAAAAATCAGTGCTTGAAGCGGCCCGTCCGGATCCCCTGAGGGCGGCGGCAGATGATCTACCGCCCCTTTAAGCACGTCCTCAATGCCGATTCCCTCTTTGGCCGAAGTCAGTATCACAGTATCCGGGTCAAGCCCCAGATCCTTATCCACCTGATTTCTGACCCAATCAATATCAGCGGAGGGCAAGTCAATTTTATTAATCACCGGAATAATCTCCAGGTCATGCTCCATCGCCATATAAAGATTCGCCAGTGTCTGGGCCTCCACACCCTGGCTGGCATCAATTAGAAGGAACGCCCCCTCGCATGATGCGAGCGCCCGTGACACCTCGTAGGAAAAATCAACATGCCCGGGTGTGTCGATTAGATTCAGGTGATAGGTCTTGCCATCCCCTGCCCGGTAGGGCAGACAGACCGTCTGGCTCTTTATGGTTATCCCGCGTTCCCTTTCAATTTCCATAGTATCCAGAATCTGATCCTGAAATTCACGGTCGGATACGATATTGGTGAGCTGAATCAACCGATCTGACAAAGTAGACTTTCCATGGTCAATATGTGCAATGATACTGAAATTACGTAAATTTTTCATTTGATCGTCTCCGATGAACCCCCTATTGCCCTGACATATTGTCATCCAGTTCTCAATCCATCCCCACCGGCCTGCTTCAACCGGGTAAAAGGCAGTTGACACATAGTGCCGAAACGACTATTATGGTCCCGTTCTCAACACCTATGATGAGCGCTCCAATTCTGAAAAAAAATTATTCTATTTTGATGAATGAAAGTATCGCTCAAACCAGGTAACAATAAAAGCGCTTTTTTATCAACAACCTAAATTCGTGTCAACCCTGTAATTGTTTTGCGTGAACCCTGAAGAATATCCAACCCTGCAGGACCCCGGTTTCCGGGATTTCGCGGGTGGGATACACTCATACGATTTCTGACGAACACTCGTCTTCAAACAGACCGGCAAAGCGAAAACAAAATGAAACCATATATTCTTATAGTGGATGATGACCCTGCAGTACGTCTGGCAATGTACGAATTCCTTTCAGCAAAAAGCTGCCATGCAGACACGGCCAGCAGCGCTGAAAACGCGATCGAATATCTAAAGTTTAATAAGGTCGACATTGTCATTACCGATATCAGAATGCTGGGTATGGATGGCCTGGAGTTAACCGATATCATTAAAAAAAAATACGATATCGACGTCATCGTGATGACAGCGTATAGTGGCGAGCATTCCTATGCAGAGGCTGTCAGCAAAGGGGCCAGTGATTTTATTTTTAAGCCGGTCCGTTTTGAGGAACTCCTCCTCAGGCTCCAAAGAGTTGCAAAGGAGCGTCAGAACGCAAAAGAAAGAAACCAGATGGTGAAAAAGCTGCAAAAACTGGCCATTACCGACGGTCTGACCAAATTGTACAATTCAAGGTATTTTTATCGGCAACTGGACCTTGAGGTGGATCGTCAAAACCGCTACGGTCACAATCTTTCTTTGCTTCTGATTGATATCGACCATTTTAAAAAGTACAACGACACCTACGGTCATCTGGAAGGCGACAAGGTATTGATCCGATTAGGGCAGATTATTAAGTCCTGTCTTAGAAGGATGGACACGGCTCACAGGTATGGGGGTGAAGAATTTACGGTGATTCTGCCGGAGACCAGCTGCCAGGATGCAGTTGTCGTTGCTGAAAGAATCAGAGAATCCATAGAGGTTGAAAGTTTTTCACCAGTTAAGGGGAAGAAGGCCATGATCGCTGTCAGTATAGGGGTGACGGAATACCAGCCCGATGAAAAGATACCCACCTTTGTCCAGCGGGCTGATCAGGCCCTTTACATGTCCAAAAATCAGGGCCGCAACAAAACGTCATTCCTTCTATCAGAAAAGCCGTCCAAATCCTGAACCGCTCCCACATTTTTTACATTAATCACGGGCCCGAAGTAACGTTTCTCATCTCCAAATCCCGATCTTACTCTTACTCTTAATCATTTGTTTTGGTTATAGATCAAATCCTGTTTGATTAAGAGGTGGATGATGCTTAAGGGGGGTGTGATTCGTATTTTTCATGTTTGACTAAATAATACGCATACTCAAATCCACGGCTTTTGCCGAATGGGTCAGTGCGCCTGCAGAAATAATATCAACACCTGTGGCAGCCAGTTTGTTCAGATCCTCTTTGGTGACCATCCCGGATACTTCTACCAGGGCCTGACCATTTACCGCCGCAACCGCTGCTTCAATCTGACCGAGGTCCATGTTATCGAGCATGATCACATCTACCCTGGCACTGAGCGCTTCCTTTACCTGGAGCAGGTCAGACACCTCCACTTCAATTTTAACAAGGTGAGACACCCTTTTACGGATTTCCGTCACCGCCTTTACGATCCCACCGAAAGCCGTAATATGATTGTCCTTTATCAGCACGCCATCATACAGCCCCATGCGGTGGTTCAACGCCCCCCCGACGCGCACCGCGTATTTCTCAAGGGAGCGCCATCCGGGTGTTGTTTTCCGGGTGTCCACCAGTCGGACCCGGTGATTTCCGAGCACATCCATATAGGACCGTACGTGAGTTGCAATTCCAGAAAGATGCTGTAAAAAGTTAAGCGCTGTCCGCTCGCCTTTCAAAAGGGCCTGGAGCAGGCCTGCCATTTCTACAACGACACTTCCTTTTTCGACGACATCCCCGTCATTAAACTTTGGATTAAATTCAAGACCCGGGTCAAGATAGCCAAACACCTGGTGTGCCACGGCAAGGCCTGCAATCACAAGCGGCTGTTTTGCAACGATCTCCCCTTCGCCCTTTTGATCAGGAAGAATCAGATTGTCGGTGGTGATATCGCCTGACCCGATATCTTCCTGAAGTGCCATCTCAATCAAATGCATTGTGGTGTGCATTGTGAATTATCCTTTTGTTGAAACGTTCACCTCTTTCTGCATCGCCTTAATGCGATCCAGGACCTCCTGATACTTCTGCTGTTTTTCTCCAAGGCTGTTTTGTTTGTCTCTGACTTTTGCAACCACATGGGCCGGTGCCTTTTGCAGGAATCCCTGGTTCTCCAATTTTTTGGAAACAGAAACGAGTTCCTTGCTCAGTTTCCCGATTTCCTTTTCAAGGCGCTCCGCTTCCTTTGCAAAATCAATAATGCCTTCCAATGAAACAAAAATCGTTCCCCCGTCAAAAAGCGCGGTCGCGGCTGATTTTGGCCGCTCACCGGGCGATAGCATCAATAAAGTGTCAAGCCTGGCCAGATTTTTAATCACGTCCTCATGCGTTTGAATATTCTGCCTGGCGGTTTCATCAGAAGGTTGTATAGAAGCGGTAAGCGCTAAGGAGGGTGAAATATTCATCTCTCCCCTGATATTCCGGATTCCGGTAATTGCCTGAATCAAAAGGTCCATGGTCAATTCTGCGTCAAGGTCCCGGCGGACCCCCTTTGAATCAGTGCTGTCTGCAGGAAACACGGCCTTCATGACAGATCCTTCTGTTCCGGGAAGCTTATGCCAGATCTCTTCCGTCACAAAGGGGATAAAAGGGTGGAGCAGCACAATTGTATTATGCAGCACCCGCCAAAGGACAGACAGCGTGGCAGCCTGCACTGTTTCACCTTTTTCCCCATAAAGGGTGGGCTTTATTGCCTCAAGATACCAGTCACAGAACTCATGCCAGACAAACTTGTACAGGGAAGCGGCAGCATCGTTAAACCGGTAGTTATCGAGAGACTCCGCCACAGCATCAGTGACACGGTTAAGCCTTGAAAGGATCCATCGGTCTGCAAGTGTGATATTTTCAGTATCCATGTCCGGCTGAACATCTTTGATATGCATCAGTGCAAACCGGGCTGCATTCCAAAGCTTGTTTATAAAATGGCGATACCCCTCCACCCTGCCCTTGGACAGCTTGATATCCCGACCCTGGGCGGCAAATGCGGCCAAGGTATAGCGGAATGCATCCGTACCATATTCATCGATTACTTCCAGCGGGTCGATGACATTGCCTTTGGATTTACTCATCTTCTTACCATCTTCGTCACGCACGAGTGCATGCACATAAACATCGAAGAAGGGCACATCCTTCATAAAATGAATCCCCATCATCATCATTCGGGCCACCCAGAAAAAAAGTATGTCAAATCCCGTCACCAGCACTGATGTGGGGTAAAAGGTTTTCAAAAGAGGCGTCTCATCCGGCCAGCCCATGGTCGAAAAAGGCCACAGGGCTGAACTGAACCAGGTGTCGAGAACATCCGTCTCCTGAACAAGCCCCTTCCCTCCGCATGATGGACAGGTCGCGGGAGTGTCAGTGGCAACAATCATGTGACCGCAGTCCCCACAGGTCCATGCAGGAATCTGGTGTCCCCACCAAATTTGACGGGAAATACACCAGTCCCTGATATTATGCATCCAGTCATAATACGTTTTTGTCCAAATTTCCGGAATGATCCGTGTCCGACCCTTTTCAACGGCTTCGATGGCGCCTTCTGCAAGTGGCTTGGCTTTTACAAACCACTGCCTGGACAGATTCGGTTCAACTATTGTCCTGCAGCGGTAACACTGCCCGACGCTGTGCGCATGGGGCTCAATTTTTTCAAGAAGCCCCTCTTCCCTCAGGGCCTCAACAACCGCCTCCCGGCATTCAAACCGGTCAAGTCCCTCGAACCGGCCTGCCGCCTTTTCCATCTTCCCATCATCCCCAATCACCTTCAGGCTCTCAAGCTTGTGACGACTGCCGATCTCAAAATCATTCGGGTCATGGGCAGGGGTCACTTTTAACGCACCGGTACCAAAGGACAGGTCAACATATCTGTCCCTGATCACCGGAATCGACCTGCCTGTGAGGGGCAGGACGATAGTGTCTGCTTTAATATCCGTGTACCTCTCATCCTCCGGGTTTACCGCGACGGCTGTATCCCCGAGCATGGTCTCCGGTCTTGTGGTGGCCACCACGAGAAATCCAGATTCATCGACAAAAGGATACCTTATATAATAAAGGTGCCCATCTTCCTCAGTATGATCCACCTCGAGATCCGAAAGGGCTGTCTGGCACCTGGGGCACCAGTTAATAATATAATTGCCGCGGTAGATCAGGCCCTCTTCATAGAGCTGTACGAAAACCTTTCGCACCGCCCTGGACAGTCCCTCATCCATGGTAAACCGTTCACGGGCCCAGTCGCAGGACGCCCCCAGCCGCTTAAGCTGATTACCAATGGCGCTGCCATATTCCTCCCGCCACTTCCAGACAGCTTCGATGAACTTTTCCCGGCCAAGCTGCTGCCGGTCCATGCCCTGAGTCGCCAGCTTTCTTTCAACCACATTTTGGGTTGCAATGCCGGCATGATCTGTTCCGGGCATCCATAAAACATTATCCCCCCTTAATCTTCGATAACGGCAAAGAATATCCTGCATCGTGTTGTTCAGCGCATGCCCCATGTGAAGAACACCTGTCACATTTGGAGGCGGGATAACAATGGAATAGCTTTTTCGGCTGCTTTGGTCCTCGGCGGCAAACAGTTGATTCTCTTCCCAGAATGCATACCAGCGTTTTTCAACATCCTTGGGGTCATAACTCTTTTCAATTAAACCAGAACTCATTTTAACATCTCTCCTGCTCTTATGGATGGACACAAGCTATTTCTCTTACCTCTTTATGACCATAAAAACAATATAAAGACCCAATAAAATTAAAAAAGGGGATATAAAGAATCCCCTTTTTTAACCTCCGGAACAAAACCGCCTGAATTGTGTTTAACCTTTACTCTTTGAGCAGCATATCCTTTATTTTTTTTATCTCATCACCAATCGTTTTCTTTAATATATCGTCTAACACCTTGTCAATTTTTTCAGAAAGCATCTCCTTGACAACCTGTCTGATCACCGCTTCAACCTGCTCCTGTGAAACCGCAACATCAGATACACCGATCTCTTTTCCCGTATAAACCTTATCACCCGGGTGCAGTCTGGATTCAAATTTAAAATCTACTGAACGGTCATCCCTCTGGTTTTCGATCTGAACGGTTATCCCGCCTGCCTTATCTTCGCCCTTTTCCCCCTCGGCCTCATCCCGGAATGTTTCGTTCGAAACACTCAGTGCTGCATCGAGGTCATCATCAAGGGACTGAGCAAACATCATTCCTGCTTCATGATCATCAATAGTTTCGCCTTTGGAAGGTATTTCGATTTCCTCATCAGGCTCTAATAAATTCCCCTCAAATTCTGCATGTGCTAAATCGTCTTCTTTAAGCGCCTGCTCATCCGCCTGCAAGAATTCCAGATCGTCTTTTGGGTCTGACTCCTGGAGCAATCCGATCAACGCCTCATCACTCTCATCAGGCGTCACTTCTTTCTGGATATCCGCTTCGGGGTCATATCCCATACCTGTCTGTTCAGGAGAGTCAATGGAAGACATTGTTCTTCCAATGGGTTCCCCGGCCACGATCTCTTCTCGCTCATTTTGATTCCCATCAAGCATCTCATCAACACCATCGGCCGATGCCATGCCGGATGTGCCCGGGAAGACCAGTGTTTCCGGCTCATCCAAAGGCTTATCCTCTTCTACTGACGCTGCCTCAACCAGCAATGGTTCCAATGCATCGGATTCAGATGGCGTTCCGGTAGAAGAATCCGGGAAAACGAGTGTTTCCCGATCTTCTGCCGGTTTATCCATCCCCCCTGCAACTGCCTCCTCATGGGCTGAAGGGTTATGGGCGGCAAGTTCGGGAAGTTCTGTGAACTCATCATTTATTGACGCATCAGCCGGTTCGCTCCCTTCAACGGTTTCCTCTGCGCCTGCTGTCTCACCTGCTGCATCGGTCAACTCAAACGCGTCCTCTGAATCGGCTGTCGGGCTGTCGACAGCCACCTCGGATAAATCTATGATGGCATCGTCCGCCGGGAAGTCTACCTTATTGGCCGACTCAACAGCCCTCTCTTCATCCGACACCAGACGATCCGCAGCAGAACCGACAAGTGTATAAGCCCCATCATCTTCCAGGGTCTCTGGTATACCTGACAGGTCGGAAACTTTATCCTCATCAACGACAGGGCTATCGGCAGCCACCTCGGTCAGCTCGATAATGTCATCGTCTGCTGCTGCATCCACCACATCGGTCAACTCAAGCGGCACCCCTTCCTCAATGACAGGGCTATCGGCAGCCACCTCGGTTAGCTCGATAATGTCATCGTCTGCTGCTGCATCCACCACATCCGTCAACTCAAGCGGCACCTCTTCCTTAATGACAGGGCTGGCGGCAGCCACCTCAGTCAGCTCGATAAGGTCATCGTCTGCTCCTGCATCCGCTACATCGGTCAACTCAAGCGGCACCTCCTCCTCAATAACAGGGGTATCGGTAGCCCCTTCGGCAGGTTCGATGGATCTATCATCGGCTTTCGTAGCTGCAAAATCAGTCAGTTCAATGATGTCACTGTCTGCCGGCGTCTCGACCACCTCTGTCAGCTCTATGATCCCATCATCACCGGCCAGGTCTAAGTTTACTGCAGCTTTTTGGGGCTCACTATTTTCTGCCATATTTACTATCCCCCTATTAAGTAATCACATGGAACAATCGATTTTTAATGTCTTCGGAGCCTGCATAAAAACAACTGGCGATTTCTCGATACGCTTTTCTGACAAAATAGTTGCTGTTTCTTTCCAATAAAAACACCTGATGAAGGGCTTACCCAAAATAAATTGAAAGTTTTGATTAACCTGGACTTAAGTGTTTTTCAAAGAAGATAATGGAGTTATCGTTTTGGTGCTTATTTATATAGCGCTTCATATTATATCGTAGACAATATGATGGTGCCACAGGATAGGACCTATCGGGATGTTTCTTGGTATTGCGAGATTTAAAATCAAGCAAGTCGGATCGTAGCCATGTCGTT
>JAUXCK010000324.1 GCA_030618925.1 Desulfobacteraceae bacterium | reverse complement strand
TGTGGAAACGATATTATATCGCCGATATCCCGGGAATGGCCTGGACCGGTGATTTTATTCTCAATGTCCAGGTCCATTATCTCTTCGGCAGCATCTTGCTGGCCATAGCTTGTTATTTTATCATTATATATATGAATTTACACAAAAGCGGCCTCAAGCTTACCAGAACAGGGGGGATTCGGGCCGTACTTTTGGGCCTTGCACTGGTGTCGGGCATATTTCAGGCTCTGAAAATTCTACCGGCCGTCAATCCTTCCTTTGAAATGATGATTTTTTTAAATTTTTTTCATATGGGAACGGCGGCTTTTTTTCTGTTTTTTGCAATTGGATGTCTTGCGGCCAGGTGCCGGTGGACCGTGATCGCTGAAAAATAAGGGTATTTTAAGGTCTCGAGGAGAAAGCAATCATGCCCGACATGAAAAAACTGCTGCTTTTCATGGTCAGCCTCTGTTTTTTATTTGTCCAGCAGACCCATGCCTTCAGCTGGCAGAA
Organism: Desulfobacteraceae bacterium; assembly: GCA_030618925.1. Taxonomy (GTDB): domain Bacteria; phylum Desulfobacterota; class Desulfobacteria; order Desulfobacterales; family SURF-7; genus JAUXCK01. The sequence continues at coordinate 3,584 of JAUXCK010000324.1, read as the reverse complement.
AGAGAATGCTGAAATAAATCTGAGGGGCGCAATCCGGCTGAGTGTAAACGATGATGCGTGCGGCTCTGCCTGTCTCGGTTCCTGGCGGAGCACGGATAAGGCGGATTCACTGGCAGACACATCGAGCACCTATATGTCCGGAAATGTCTCTCATGTTCAGGTGGATGGCAAATATCAGCTGGATCAATACATGACGGCAACGTTCAAGTCTGAATGGAAATTTAATCCAGCCGGCCAATCCGAAGGCAACACATTCACCGACCTTGATCAGTTCCTGGGGATTGAAACCAAATTCGGGAAGGGCAGTGCCGGTACACGGGTCACGCCCTATCTTCAAACCGGCACCCGGCTTGATCCGTTTCGCCGGGATGCCCTTGCTGCACGGTATTTTATCGACATACAGTCCGCCCTGCAGCACTCCACGGGAAAAGGCCGTGGCCGCTCCACAGGCATCCTTCGATATGACTCGCCGGAATTTTTTAAAATGCTGTCCTTTCAGGCATTTATGGGCCTGGATGAATCCTCTGACAATGATCACAGTTTCGGCGGCGGCCTGTATTATGGCAATAGACAGGCCAATGGGTTTGTTCAATACTACAACAACAATGAGCCCGGCGATGACGCGGCCCTTAAATTCGGTGGAAAATACACCATCGGGGATACGGCTTTCTTTGGTCAGTACGAATTTGATTTCGGGCTGATCTCACTCAGTGAGAACATTTCTTCCCTGAGTTCCGCCACGGTAAATACGGCAAAAGGGAACAATACCTTTGAAAACAACGAGACCACGGGCGCGGATGTATGGCACCTGGGTGTGACACAGAAGGTGAATAAGTTTTTATTGATTGCCCAGTACGGGCAGCGGGCAGATTCGGACAAGGGCAGATTCCCGGATGACGGGCATAAGGCGTGGGTGCTCGGGGCCAGTTTTTATTTAAAAAAGTTCCTTTATGTTTATACCGGCTACCTCCAGAGAGTGTTCAATGACCTGAAGACCGCCGACAGGCGCCTTACCCTGGGCGCAACAGTGACGTTTTAGGCAAGGCCCTTCATCATTCCGGAAAAGGAGACCCTTCTGAAGAAAAAAAGATTCACCAGCCTTGTGTTCCATCTTCACCCGCGTTCGGTCCCGGCTGAAACCTTGAAACTGACCCATACCTGGGGGTTGGGCGGCATGTCCCTGGTACTCTTCCTGGTGATGGTCGTCACGGGTCCCCTGCTCCTGTTTGTCTACGAACCCCATCCGGCGCGTGCATATGATTCTGTTCTGGTCCTTCAAAACCAGGTGCTGTTCGGCCGGTTTATCCGAAACATTCACCACTGGAGTGGAAACGTACTGGTTATTGTCGGTTTTCTTCATCTTCTGCGGGTCTTTTTTACCGGCGGATTTCACACGCCGAGACGGCTCAACTGGATTTTCGGGCTGCTGCTTTTTTTTCTGATCCTCATCGCCAATTTTACGGGATATCTGCTGCCCTGGGACCAGCTGGCTTTCTGGGCCATTACCATTTGCACCAGCATGCTGTCCTATCTGCCCGGCATGGGGCAATGGGCCCAGACGATTGTCCGGGGCGGGGAAGAGGTGGGTCCTGCCACACTTTCCACATTTTTCACTTTCCATGTGGTCATCATACCCGTGTGTTTTTTCAGTGTCCTGCCGTTTCACTTCTGGCGTGTGAGAAAGGCAGGGGGTGTTGTAAGGCCTGTGAGTGACGGTGATGAAAAGGGGGAGAAAAAACTACCCGTTATTCCCGATCTGGTGTTAAGGGAACTGGTGGTGGCCATGGGGTTAATGGCCTTTATTCTTTGTGTCGCGCTTTTTTTTGACGCGCCGCTTCAGGCCAAAGCCAACCCGGGGTTGAGCCCCAACCCGGCCAAGGCACCGTGGTTTTTTTCAGGACTGCAGGAGATGCTGCTGCACTTTCATCCGCTTTTTTCAGTCTGGATCATCCCGGTGCTGGTGGCCGGTTCCCTTTTTGCACTCCCTTTGATTCAAAATGACCCGGCAACAACAGGCATCTGGTTCCGGTCTCAAAAGGGACGCCGGATGGGTGCTGTGGCGGCAGCTGCAGCCCTTATACTGGTGCCCCTTTCTATTTTGGGGAGTCATTACGGGTTTGATGCTTCGGCCTGGCTGCCCCGGGTGCCCAAAATGATCATCAGCGGCCTTTTTCCCCTGGCCGTCATACTGGCGGCCCTCAGCGGTTTTTATGTCCTGATGAAAAGGCGGTTTGGCGCAAGCCATGTTGAGACGATCCAGGCAACATTCATCCTGCTTCTGATGTCCTATGTGGTATTGACCATCACCGGCCTGTGGTTCAGGGGGGAGGGGATGGCCCTTGTTCTTCCCTTTTAAAAGAGAATTTCGAATTTCGAATTTCGAATATCGAATGTTGAAGGAAGGAGTCGCTTCGCTCTGTCCATTAGAATTCAGAATTATAAGCAAGCGGGTAGAATTCAGAATGATGAGCAAGCGGGCGATTGTTTGTTGAAGGTTGAACGCTCATCTTTTAAGCCTCTTTCGGGGGATTTTAAAGGTTTTATGTCTAAAACAGCTCAAGAAAATAAAAAAGAACCCAAGGCCGGGCGCCGCAGCTTTCTCAAGAAGCTCTGGCTGGGCCTTGGTCTCATTGCGCTGGTGGAATTTCTCTGGATCTGCATCACCTTTCTCAGGCCCAGAAAGCCGGCCGCCAGGGTCGGAGATTTCGGCAATGTGATCGAGGCCGGGGCAGTGGACGATTTTGAACCCGGCAGTGTGACTCCATTTGTCAGGGGGCATTTTTATCTCACACGCCTTAAGGACGGCGGCTTTCTTGCTGTGTCCCGGAAGTGCACGCATCTCGGGTGCACTGTCCCCTGGGATTCAGACCAAAAGAAATTTGTGTGCCCGTGCCACTCTTCTGTTTTTGATATCACGGGTGACGTCATCAGCCCGCCGGCGCCCCGGGCCCTGGATCTTTATCCGGTGTTCATTGAAAACCAAATCGTGAGTGTTGACACAGGCCGGAAGATCAGGCGCAGCAGGTATGAGGAATCTCAGGTTAAGTATTCGTCATAAAATGAATGGATCATCTTTGAAATGCTCGAAGCTTTTTCACAAAACAAGAGATTAAAAAAGCGATGGGAAATCGCCGGCATCATTGCCACACTGGTGATTGTTCTGTCCATACCCGTATATCTCCTGAAGGCGAAAAGCCTGATCTCCCAATCAGGCCGGCCCCAAAAGGATGGGGCGCCTTCCTTTGTGGGCCGCGAAAAATGCATTGACTGCCACCGGAAAGAGTATCAGAAATGGCAGGATTCCCACCATGACAAGGCCATGGATGTGGCAACCGATAAAACCGTCCTGGGTGATTTCAACAATGCGGTGCTTGAGCACGATGGCATTCAGACCCGGTTTTTCAGGAAGGGGGAAAAGTTTTTTGTCCATACAATGGGCCCTGACGGAAACATGGAAGACTTTCAGGTTGCCTATACCTTCGGGGTTACTCCGCTTCAGCAGTACCTGGTTCCCTTTCCAGGCGGCCGGCTTCCATGCCTGCCCATTGCATGGGACGTTGCGAAAAAGAGATGGTATTCCCTGT
>JAUXCK010000360.1 GCA_030618925.1 Desulfobacteraceae bacterium | reverse complement strand
GATTGGAACGGGTAGGGGAGACCTGTGTGTACCATTCGATTTGTATGAGAAGCTAGTGCGCTCGATTAATACATGATTTTTTTTCATGTTTCGAAACTCGGGTTCGACATTCGATGGTTGCTTTTTTTGACAGCTGTTTGTCCGGGATAAATTTTAAGCTTATGGATAGTAAACAACTCGAAAAAAACCTGGGTTATACATTCAAGGATAAAGGCCTGCTTGACAAAGCCCTTTGCCACAGTTCTTTTGCTAATGAACAATTGGGTATTGAGTTAGAGGATAATGAGCGGCTCGAATTTCTGGGAGATGCTGTTTTAAGTCTGATAGCAGGGGATATGTTAATGCAGCGGTTTCCGGATTTAAAAGAGGGGGACCTTTCCAGGATGCGGGCCAATCTGGTAAATGAGTCAAGACTGTCAGAACTGGCCCGGTTCATTGGCCTTGGCGCCTTTATAAAACTTGGCAAGGGAGAATTACATACCAACGGCAGGGGAAAAAATTCAATCCTCGCAGATACAATCGAGGCTGTTTTTGCAGCAATTTACCTGGACGGCGGGTTTTCCGCAGCGTTTACCATCATTACCAATCATTTGTCCCCTTTTTTAGATTCAATTTCCAAGCCTGATGCCAATTGGGATTATAAAAGCCGGCTTCAGGAACTTACCCAGATGACGCATAAATTGATCCCCTCTTATGAAGTGGTCAAAGAAACCGGCCCGGATCATGATAAATTTTTTAACGTGAGATTGACGTTAAAAGATTTTTCAGCCGAGGGCGTTGGGAAAAGCAAAAAAACGGCCGAGCAGGATGCAGCAAGAAAAGCTCTCGACATTCTCAAAAAAGAGTAGACCGCCATGAATCTGGAAACGCCTTTGATCATTCCAGTTTTCATCCCCCACAGGGGATGCCCTCACCAATGTATATTCTGCAATCAGATTTCTATTACAGGGATGGGTGCTGAAGTCACCGGGCCTGAAAAGATAAATCAGCAGGTAAAAAATTTTCTCGGGTATAAAAGAAAGAACAGAAAGAATGTACAGATAGCGTTTTATGGCGGAAATTTTTTAGGCCTTTCAGAGAGCACAATAGGGTCTTTGCTTGATGAAGCAGCCGGGTTTGTAAAAAGAGGGGCGGTAAACAGCATCCGGTTTTCAACGCGCCCGGATACAATTGATAAGGCCCGGCTGGATTTAATAACGGATTTTCCAGTGTCCACGATTGAACTCGGGGTGCAGTCAATGAATGACCGCGTGCTGGTCGATTCGAACCGCGGTCACTCTGCCCGGGATACTGAGAAGGCGGTGAGATGTCTGAAAGAGAGGGGCTACGACATCGGGCTTCAGATGATGGTCGGACTTCCCGGTGATGACGGCAGTGAGTCCTTGACAACAGCCTATCGAATTGCATCGCTTTCACCTGATTTTGTAAGGATTTATCCAACCGTGGTGCTTGCCGGAAGCCCTTTGGCGGTAAAGTACAAAAATGGTGATTACAGGCCCCTTGGTCTGGAAAAATGTGTGGCCCTCGTAAGAGATATCTACAACATATTTAAGAAAAATAATATTAAAGTGGCCCGGATGGGCCTTCAGGATTCAGAAGATCTGGCCGACAGTTCGGTTGTTCTTGCCGGGCCATATCATCCTGCTTTTGGCCATCTGGTCTATTCACGAATTTTTTTTGATATGGCATCCGCATGGCTTAAAGAAGAGAAGCAGGCAGGTCATAATGTCATCATCCGGGTCCATCCCAGGAATATTTCCAGAATGCGGGGAATGAAAAACAGCAATGTGAGGGCCCTCAAGAAAGCGTTTGAGATCAATCGCCTTCATGTTCTGCCGGATAAAAACCTGCCGGAAGATAAATTGATGATCGAGCGGGCGGTATGACCGGTCGATTGAAGATGGGTTTAGTCCTGATTCTCTCCTGATCCATGAACAAGCATGACCGGCACACGTGCTTTTCGCAATACCTCTTCCGCAGTGGTTCCGATATTTTTATCAAAGGAGGTTGTTTGACCGTGACTTCCCAAAATGATCAGGTCACATTTTTTTTCTTTGGTATGAGAGATAATTTCATTGGCCGGATGGCCGGCGAGTATTTCGATTTCATCCATAGTTGCCAGCGAACTTCCTGAAGACTCTGCCGCGCAATTGCAGAAATGGTTCAGTACCTGCCGGATCGTTTCACTCTGTTTCTTTTTACCGATAAGGACTTCCCGGGCATTCGCCATGTTCTGTTTTTTGATTTTTTCCCACTGGTCTTTGTCGACATGCTTCATCAGCCTTTCCTCAATGTGCGGATCATCAGATTCAACATACAGGATAACGAGCTGAGCCTCATACAGATTGGCCAGGCTCACTGCATACCCGAACGCATGACGGGCATTCTTGGAAAGGTCTGTGGCATAGAGGATCTTGTTTATTTCAACTTTTGGAACCCGCATGGCGTTTCTCCTGATCTTGTAAAGAACCCGCGCCTATAGGGAATTTTACATGTCATATTTAAAAAACTGTTCGGCCTCTGTGATCGAATCCGGCTTTTTTGTGTATTCAGTGGGTGCTGTCCCCTCTTTGAAACATTCAAATATTGTCTTTTTAGACTCTGGAATCGGTAACTTCCCCGTTTCTGCATCAATTTTTGAAAAAACAACACCTTCCGGCACCTGAAAAACCCGTATGGGTTTGTCTTCAAGTATTTTTTTCATAAATCCGAGCCAGATAGGGCTGGCGGCCCGGGCACCGGTTTCCCCTTTACCCAGGGAGCGTTCCTGGTCATAACCGACCCATGTGCCGGTGATGTATCGCGGTGTATATCCCACAAACCAGGCATCATAGAGGTTATTCGTCGTGCCCGTTTTTCCGGCCACCGGTCTGTTCAAAGATTTGACCCTTCGGCCGGTTCCGTATTTGACAACACCTTCCAGAAGGTTGGTCATGATATAGGCCGTACTTTTTTCTATCACCCTTTCCCGTTTGGGCAGCATCTCTTCGAGAAGGTTGTCGTCCCTGTCAAGGATCTTTGTTATAAAAGTTGGTTTTATAAGGTATCCTTGATTCGAAAATACCGAGTACGCCTGTACAATTTCAAGCAGCGATATGCCGGATGAACCCAGGGCAATGGAAAGATCCCTGCTTAAGTTGGATTGTATCCCAAGCCGTCTGGCATAATCAATGGCATAATCGACACCGATATCTTGAAGGATTTTTATGGTAACGACATTATGCGATTGAGTGAGCGCTTTTCTAAATAAGGTGGGCCCATGGAATCTTTTTTCGTAATTTTTTGGTTTCCAGGTAAAATCACGCTCTGTATCTTTGAAGGTAATAGGGGTGTCCAGGATCTCGGTAGCCGGCGTATACCCTTTGTCAAGAGCCGCTGCGTATATGACCGGTTTGAAGGCGGAACCTGGCTGCCGTCAAGTCGGAGGCCAAGG
>JAUXCK010000126.1 GCA_030618925.1 Desulfobacteraceae bacterium | reverse complement strand
GTTGCTTTTATGGTTTTTTCTCAAAGCGAGGAAGCTAAAATAAAAAAGCAGTTTAAGGTCTTGTCAGAACAATTTACAAAAAAACGCACTGAGTCAAAACTGACATCTGCAGTCAAAGCAAAGAGAATAAAGAGGTTGTTTGCAAAAACCATCGGACTTCAAATTCCTCAGTATTCTATTGCCAAAGAATTGGATCGCAGGGATTTGCCCGCTTATGTCCTTGCGGGCCGGGCAAAGTTTTCAGAAGTTAAATTAAAGTTTTATGATATTATGATCGATTTCCAGACGTCTGACAAGGCAAAGGTCAGTGTTACCGCCACCCTGGTGGGAGGGATCGAAACCAATGAGCATATCGATGAAGTTCATGAACTGGAATGCGTTTTAGACAAGGTTGAAGAGGACTGGTTCTTCAGGCGCATCGAGGTCGTCGAAGTGTTGAAGAGATAGTCTTTTCGTCTTATCCGTTGATTTTAGAAAATGTGAATCACCTGGCAGGAGATCCTGTAATGCATTTAACAAAAATTGAGATTGATCCTGATAAATTTCCAACCAGGGAAGAATATCCGTTTAATTTAAAGGTTTTTCGCAATACACGGGAGTTATGCTTAAACACGCCCGTCACATTTTTTATTGGAGAAAACGGGACCGGGAAATCAACGTTGTTGAAGGCGATTGCCCATAAATGTAATATCAAGATATGGCAAAGTACCCAACGCACACGATTTAAGAAAAGCCCGTATGAGGGGATGCTTTATACCGCACTTGGCGTAAAATGGGTAGATGGCAGTGTTCCGGGGTCCTTTTTTTCATCTCAGATATTTCAGAATTTTTCAGAGATACTGGATGAATGGGCGTCAACCGATCCAGACCTGTTGAACTATTTCGGGGGGGAGTCTTTAATGAAGCTGTCCCATGGACAGTCTCTCATGTCCTTTTTCAAGTCCCGATACAAGATTAAGGGGCTTTATCTGCTGGATGAGCCGGAGACAGCGCTTTCACCAGGGAGCCAGCTTGCATTACTTCATCAGTTGAAAAAAATGACGACAGCCGGACCTGCTCAGTTTATCATTGCATCTCATTCCCCAATTCTTCTTGCATATCCAGAAGCAGTCATACTCAATTTTGACGATACATCAATAAAGCCTGTTGCCTATGAGGACACTGAATACTACCAGGTTTACAAGGATTTTCTGGTCAACAGAAGCAAATACCTTAAAGACCTCTGAAGACCAAGCTCAGGCGCGCCTTCATTTTTTCTGAACCCATTTTCCGTCTTTATCCTGGAGCCATTCTCCGGGATTCGTCTTGCCTGCAATTTGTATTGCCCGTCTTTTTCCCACGCTGTCGGCAGTCGCCCCTTGCTGTTTTGCAATGGCCGAATACACTTTTTTCCGGTCTTTGTTTTCAGCAGCCACAACGTCATTCTGCTTCGGGCGATTACCGAGAATTTCCAGGTACCCCATGTTGTTTTCGCCAACGACACCCGCCTCCTTGAGCGCTTTGATCTCCGGGACGCGCGCCTTCATTCTTTCCTTGATGCCTGCAGAAAAACTGTTCGAGTTGACAATCAACACACCCATCAGGGCGACAATAGTGATCTTGACAATGTTTTTTATTTTTATCATTTGAATCTCCTTGTTTTCAGTAAAAGCGGCAGTCCTAATTCCGGGTATTGGAAGTTTCATCAATCTCTTCTTCTGCCGCATCAATTTCATCGAAGAAGTCGTCCAAAGCCTGGTCAATCTTTACATTTATATCTATGGTAATATGGATTGGTTTGATCTCAACCGGCTTAACCTCTACTGAATGGCTGCAGGATAGCATTAGCAGAGCAACCCCTGTTATCGTGATGAGCAGCATTTTTTTGAGCATAGTGGTTCTCCTTAAATTCATGAGTTACTGTATCATATTGAGCACACCCTTATACCGCAAAATCTCGTTTAGCGGAAGTTTTAGATTGATATCCAGACTGATCCCCTGGAACAGGGATCCTGCTTTTCCGGATTCAATCCTGGCAAATCCACCCAGTTCCGGGCTGAATTCAAAGGGCAAGGGCCTGGCCGGTTTCCCGTCAAACTGGAGCCGCATTAAAAGGGTGTCCTCTTCAGAGTTCAATTCCAGCTTTGCCCATTTATATTCATAATCTTTGAGTGCTTCGAGAGCGAGTTCAAGCTGTCCAAACTGGGGTGAGTCGGTTAAGAGCCCTTTGGCAAGCGTCTCTGTCCCCTTAAGCCGGATGCTCCCGCCATCACCCGGTACTGAATTTAAAAATCCATCTACAATTTTTATTTTGCCGTTTCTGACATCAAGGGGTATCTTGCCGTTGACCGTTCCCTTTCCTTCAGCATTCATGTCACCCAGCTGACCCAGCATCATGGCCAGGTCCAGTCGGCTGCAATAAAGCGTCAGGCTGTAATCATCGGAATCCGGTATGATCCGGAAAGATTGGGTATCCACATTTCCATTACACCAGTTAAAACTGCTTTTTTCAATGAAAAACGAGGTGGGCGATTCAATCTGGAAATGAATCTTTCCACTCGTCATGGCGATGGTTCCAAAAGCAGCTTTTTTAAAACAGATGCGTTGATCAGGCCTGCTTCGGAAATGGATCAGGTCCGGCAATTGAACGATTGTCTCAATGCCTTCAATAGACATATTGTATTCTTCCAGCATGACGGCGCCGCCATCAATGCGGACCTCTGCCACGCCTTCCAGGTTCGAATTTTCTGTTTTAATGCCCCCCCTGGCTGAGAGGGTCCCGGTAAATGTAATGCCTTTGGCTGCAGGGAAAAATTGTTCCAGGTCGACACCGGATTCCAGAGTGAGCGTCGGGATTTCAAATGACAATTCCGCAGTTTGCCTGCCGTCAGCCTGCTTCAGTATTTTTCCTGAAAAAAGGGCCTTGAGGCCGGGTAAAAGTGTATTGTCATGGGTGCCTGAAAATAGAACACCCATATTTTTTTGGCGGAGGGTTCCATTGATGGAGCCCAACAGGTGGTCAGAAAACCAGAACCGGTCTATGGCGAAATTGCCGCTTTTCCCCGGCGTGCTTTCCGGCCATCTGACCGGGACACTGCATCCGGCCCCCTCAATTTTTATCAAAGAAGCCGTGTCAACCAAAGACATTTTTGAGAATTCAAAAAAACCGTTAAACCGTGGTGAGTGGTGCTTTGATTTTTGAATGTCACCTGAAAAGGAAACATGGGGTATGGTGGCGAGCATACTGTCACTATCGATTCTGGTGTCTGGAAGGGTCATTTTAAATTTCGCCATCACCCGGTCGCCATCAATCATCACATCACCAATGGTGCGAAACAAGGGGATTTTAAGGTTTGTTTCACCATTTTCCAGAAGTATGTTGTGGGTGGTTGCCTCCAGCCGGGCAACTCCTTTCTGCCCCTCACCTGATGCCGAAATGAAGACAACCGGTGTCTCTGAAAAAAAGTTTGCCCCATTCATTTTCAGATGACACTTCTCTATTTCTGTCGCAGACTTGTTCTGAACCTTGTTTGATATCTCTGCAATCCATTTTCCGGTTTCTGTGATGCTTGCGGAAAAATGGAGGGCAGTGTCTGTATCCTTCTGGATGGAGATCGGGCCTGAAAATTCCGGAGGAGATTTTTTCAATCCAAGGCGGGCGCGGCCGGTGGCCCGGGTCGCTTTTTCATTCGTATTGATATCAAGGTGAAGGTCTGACAGCGCCAAGGGGAGTGGCGATGTGAAAGAAAAAGCAGTTGATTCCAGATGCCAGATGCCCGACTTCCCGCCTTTAAGATGAATCGTCAAAGGTTCTCCGATTTGATCAAGCGCTCCCCCGGGCCTCATCTGGATAGCGTTATAGTCAACAGACGCATTTTTCCAGGATAGAACAGCATCGAGAAAATTTAATGAAAAGGGTGAAAGAGAGATACCGGCGTCTGCTTTAATATCAATTTCTCCAGATAGATGTAGATCCGGCAGCCAGGCGGTTAGATCTGAAAATCTGTGGAGCTGGATTGAATCCGAAACCAGTGTCAATCTGGCGGTGTTGGGTTCAAGAAACAGATCTGCCGTAATGGCAAGCTTCTGGCCGCGGGGGTATATCCAAAGCATTCCTTTTAAAAGCCCGTCATTTCCCGGTTTGATGACAAGTTCAAAAGGGATTCTGTAATCGAGTTGTTTGAATTCAAGAATGAGGGTTCCGCTGCGCACTTCTATCCGGTCCGGCATCATTTCCAACGGACCGGTCTCATGGGCCTGCTGTGGATCGGGCGCTTGTTTCAGATTCGCCAGAATGGGTGTAAGATAAAGCCCGGGAAAGGTAAGAAGACCGTCCTCAAAAGCACAGCGTAGTGTGACTCCTGTGAATCGGACGTTTTTAACCCGTTTTTGAAGGAGCTCTTTGAAGGCATAATCGATCTGCAGCGTGCGGATCAGTAGGGCGGTGTCTTTTTCGTTTCCGAATCGAATCGGCCCTGCATCCAGCCCTGAAAAATCGAGTCTGCGGATTCGACACTCAAGGGGGGAGATGCCGATTTTTTCAAACAGTTTTGGAATTAATTTTGATTCAATATAGACCGGCAGAACCCAATACCCGGCAAGCAGTATGCCGACAGGAACGGAAATCACCAGGAGAAGGTAAACAATTGACCGGGATAATTTTCGTTTAAGCTGTATCATGCTCTTGTTTCATTCATCAACCTGTTCCTGCTGATCCAAATCGTTATGCGCCTCTGACGTCATCCTTGATCCGTTTCACATGGCCGCGGCCCAATCCCTTGACTTCACAACCGAGTTCAAAATACTGACGGATGTCCTGATCATCAAGGATGGAAAAACAATCAATAATCGCGGCCGGCTGGCCCGTCATTTCGACAACGGATTTTGGGTTCAGTTTCAGGTAGGCCTGATGCCTGACCGCAAATAGAACTGCATCCGCTCCTTTCAGGCATTCAGCCAGGTCCTTATGAACACTTAATTCACTGAGGCGCTCCTGATTTCTGAAATATCTTGCCATGCTATGACCTGGCGATGGATAAGTATCCTGTTTTTCAAATTCCCACCAGTGTTTTACATAGGGGTCGTGAACAATCACGTCACCGCCCATCTCGGCTATTTTCCGGACAACGATTTCAGAGCCGCTGTAGCGTGTATCGCCCACATCTTCCCGATAGGAAGCACCCAGAACAGCGATCTTTGATGCCGCCACGATTTTGCCCATATTTCTCAGTGCATCTCTTGTCAGTTGTGCCGCGCGAAGTCCCCGGGTATCATTGATATCTATGGCCAGGGGGGTTATTTTAAAAATATCATCTTCAAATCCCATAAGGGTATGATAGGCCCAGATACCCAGTCCCCCATCCTTCGGCAGACAGTATCCGCCGATGCCGGGTCCAGGAAAGATTAAATTGGAATGGGTCGGCCGAATTTTTATGGCTTCGATGATTTTTGTCAAATCCACACCATTTTTTTCGGAAAACAGGCTCCATTCATGCAAAAATGCAAGGATCGTAGCCCTGTAGGAGTTTTCCACGATTTTACAGGTTTCACTTTCAATCGGACGATCAAGAACGGTCAGCGGATATTCGTCCACATTGAGGACGCCTGATAGAAAGCGTGTCACCCGTTCCCGCGCCGTGTCATTAATCCCGCTGCAGACACGCCAGAAGTCTCGAATTGAAGAAACGTAGTTTCGTCCGGGCATGACGCGCTCAAAAGAGTGGGCAAGAAGCGGCTCAGAATCTTTCAGCCCGCGCTGTTCAAATGCTTTTTTAATTGTTGGGTAAGCAACGTACTCGGTGGTTCCCGGCGGTACGGTTGTTTCTATTAAAACCAGGCATTCAGGGTTGATTTTTTCGCCGATGATTTTCAAACTGTCCTCAAGCGCCGCAATATCCGCCTTGCCCTGCCGGACATTGCCCAGGGTTTCTTTGTGATAGTCACATTGAACATCGACAACAACCACATCCGCGAGGGACAGGGCATCGTAGCTGAATGTGGCCATCATTGTCTTTTTTTCAAGAACACAACGATGGATCATTGGTGCGACCTCCGGGTCTTCTGCTTCAACAGGTGCAACCCCGCGGTTGAGATAGGGTATTTTCCAAAAGGACCTTATTGACGGGCGCTGCATGCCAATGACAAACTTGGTCGGCTTGCCGGTTTCCGGGTCAACAGAATCTGCTACTACGCCGGCCATAACCGCGCCTACAAAACCAACACCCATGACGACGACGATCTCTCTTTTTTTGGCGCGTTGTTCATCAACTATGGTTTGAAGTTTTTTTCTTTCTTTTTCATAATCGTCTTCCCCGGGCAGAGGAAATTTTTCGCCGGCCGGGCAGACGGAAAATGTTTCTTGGGTGTAAACGGTGTCAGGGATCGGTTTTTTTGAAACTATCATATTTGTCCTTTCATTAGTGTTCACAAGGGGTTTCAGGGGATGTATAATTTACTCAAGCGCACACCCCAAAAAATTTACGAAAATGAGTGGCAGTCAGCCAGTCGGCCGTGTGGGGATGTGAGAATCGGGTGTACTACCGGTCGAAGTCTTTATTATTAGAATTTTTATTTATGAGCTGATCTTGGTTGTTGGACGGCGGTTAAAATTTTGGGATTCAGTATGCCTGAATTGCAGTGGTGTGTCAAGAGACGAAACAATCACCCATCAGGAGGGATGCACAGCCCCATCTTCCTTTGGACAGGTTTTTATTACATTACCGAAGTGATAAAACAGCCGCCTCCGGAATCCGTCCCTGTTGAAACAGCCGGTGCCGGACCGATCCCTTCCGTGACCCAGGATAACCCCTCAACCAATGGATCGGTCAGGGCCCGATAGGCATTTATCCTGCCTGATGTGATGTTTACCCCGGAAAGACCCTCGCAGATATCCACCGTGTTCATTATCCGGTCCTGAACCATGGCCGGCGTCCAGGAAGGATACTTGGAAATCAAAAGCCCGGCCACCCCTGCCGCCAGGGGGGCGGCAAATGAGGTCCCCTGGGTGGTCCCGTATCCATCATCCAGAAGCGTTGTCATGATATACTGGCCGGGGGCTGACACATCCACCCAGTCTCCATGGTTGGAAAAATCGGCTGAAAGGTCCTGGCTGGTTGATGCCCCCACGGACAAAATGCCGGCCATGTTATAGGCTGCCGGATAACAAGGTGTATCAACCCCTTCATTCCCCGCACTTGTCACAACCAGTACCCCTTTGCCGATGGCATACTGCAGGCCGGCCCTGTAACTCTCGCTGTACCGGCTGCTGCCCGAGCTGATGTTGATGATACGGGCACCGTTATCTGTTGCATAGATGATGCCCTGGACAATATGGGATGAACTCAGAACCGCCACACCGTCCGTGTTGTGAAATCCTGCCCGGATCAGCATGACTTTGCAATGGCCCGCCACCCCGGCAATGCCGATGTCATTGTCCATGGTGGCGGCCAGCACGCCCCACACCCTGTTCCCATGGGAAGAGAGTTTTGAGGTCGGGTCATTGTCTTCGTTTCGAAAGTCGCAGTCCGGGTCATCCAGCCC
>JAUXCK010000198.1 GCA_030618925.1 Desulfobacteraceae bacterium | reverse complement strand
TTAGGGCTTTCGGGCGTCAAGCTGACCGGCGGGGAACCCCTGATCCACCCCGATATTGAAAAGATCCTTGACCATATCCAGGGAACCGGCCTGCGCTTGACCATTGAAACCAACGGTGTCAAATGCACCCCCGAGATCGTTGCCAAGATCGTGCAAAACAAGGGGGCCTTTGTCTCGGTGAGCCTGGACGGGCCCGATGCCGCGACCCACGAATGGGTCAGGGGGGTTCCCGGATGCTTTGACGCGACCATTGCGGGCATACGAAACCTGGTCCGGGCCGGACTGCGGCCGCAGATCATCATGTCGGTGATGCGGCGCAATGCGGACAAAATGGAAGCGGTGGTGAGGCTGGCTGAAAGGGAGAATGTGGAATCGGTCAAGTTCAACCTGGTGACCCCGACGGCGAGGGGGGAACAGATGCAGAAATCCGGTGAAACCCTCTCCATCAAAGAGCTGATCGATCTCGGCCGCTGGATTGAAAATACCCTTGAGCCCTCATCAAAGATCAGGCTCGTCTATTCTCATCCCACAGCCTTCAGGCCCTTGAACAAGATCTTCACCAAACCCGACGGCCGCTGCGGCATTTTCAGCATTATCGGGGTTTTAGGCAATGGCAAATACGCCCTGTGCGGCATCGGAGAGACGGTTCCCGAGCTGATCTTCGGCCATGCTGAAAAAGACAAGCTTATTGATGTATGGAACAACAGCCCGGTGCTCAACGATATCCGGAAAGGGCTTCCCGACGACCTGGAAGGGATCTGCGGCGACTGTCTGATGAAGAAGATATGTCTCGGGTCATGCGTGGCCATGAACTATTACCGGGGCCATGACCTCTTTGCCCCGCACTGGTACTGTGAAGTAGCCCATGAAGCCGGGCTCTTCCCCGCCGAACGGATCCGGCCGGGCAGCGCCTCGGAATATGGGGTATAGGCCTGTAGAGGTCCAGGGGTTTGGGTAAAAATAGAAACAACATCAGACCGGATCTACAGGATTTGACTTCACTGAGCGTTTGCGTCTGCGAGGTTATGCATCAGGACGGAAGAGCGGTTTAAATTGTGGATGTACGGATGTAAAAAGATAGTACTTGACAACAGCCCACAAATATGAGCACATTTCGACTCAGACTACATTCGGCAATGGTTAACCTGGGTAAACGGCGGTAGTGAACATACGTTTTGGGAACTGCATTGCTAGTTACCTGACATTAAGCAAGGGGGCAACATGAACTATACGCCACCGCGTCTGCGGACGTTCGGCTACGACATACGGTCGCTGTGTAACGAAGGGTTGAGCGCTACGAGGGGGACTGCGACTTGGGATTCGAAGCAATGTCTTCCAGGGTCGTCGGCGATTATCGAGGAAGATCGGGGGCTGGAATGCGCCGGTGGGTTAAGTGCGTCTTACCCCTTTAATCAATCGCCGTGTGCGTTCGGGGACGGGGATTCTTCACCCTACATCTCGATGTGTAGGACGGGGACGAATGCGGAGGATATCACGTACTCCAAGGCTTCACAGGCGTGTTACCAGGGCAATTTTGGTCTCAAATACTAGAGATCGGGCTATATAATCAGTTTACGCCGATAACAGTCCGGGAAACCGGCGAATGGAGCCTCGTCTGTTACGATAAATCAGAGAAGGCCGTAGCGGGAGCGCTAACCGCGAACATTCAGGAATGAGGGGATATATTCGTAGTGAGCGTTTAGAAAAGATAGGTGAGGGCGCTCTATACCCTTCCTGCTTTTTGCTTTCATAGACCACCTTTTCAACCTCTATATTGTCAAGAAAAAATTCCTATACAGTTTATTATTCTCCATCAAAATTTCATGATTTCCGACATAATAGCGATTTTCTTCGGCCAAAAGTAATATTTTGTCCGCAGATTTTATGGTACTGAGTCTATGGGCAATTGTGAAAGTGGTTCTATTTTTTAAATATTCAGGGATTGCGTTGTATATTGAGCACTCAGTAACATTATCAAGAGCGGATGTCGGTTCATCAAATATCAGGATATCGGGATTTCTTACCAAGGCTCTTGCTATGGATATTCTCTGCTTCTGCCCCTCTGAAAGATTAACGCCGTGCTCACCCACCAAAGATTCATATTTTTCCGGTAATGCTTCGATAAAATCATGAATATTAGCTGCCTTGGCCGCTTCGATTACATCTTCAATCCCGGCTTCCTGATTACCGTATCTAATATTTTCAATGATCGTCCCGGACATCAAATCCGTTTTTTGAGCCACATACCCGATTCTCCTCCGCAATGACCTGATATTATATTCAGAAGCATCTTTCCCATCATATAAGATGGTCCCGTTTTGCGGTTTATAAAATCTCATGATCTGACTGATCAGAGTGCTCTTTCCAATGCCGCTCGCACCAATAACAGCCCAGTGTTCACCGGCATTCACTTTAAAAGACATATCTTTTAATATGTAATTTTCTTTTTCATAGTAAAACGATACGTTGCGAAATTCAATATCGCCTTTGAGACGGGCTATTTGTATCCCATCATCTATATTGTCCTCGGGAATGGCCTCAAAGAGTACAGACATCCTCTCTAAGGTAACTTTTTTGTCTTGAAATCCCTTAATACTGTTAATAATAGCATCAGGGAATGACGATACTTTAGTCATATAGCTCTGAAATGCATACAGGGAACCCAACTCCCATTGCCCTTTTATGATCCAGTAAACACCAAACAGAAAAACGATAAACCTGACGGCCATTGGCATAAAACCCCTGATGAGCCCTTCGATAATTCCAAATGCCATCATTTCGTTAGATATGGTAAAGTTTAATCTGATTAGATCTATAAGTTTTGCGACTGCCTGTTTTTCCGTTGAAAATGCTTTCACGAGAGACATGGAATTATATATTTCATGTTTAACGGCGGCAGTTCTTGAATTTATTTCACTGCTGTGATGGGTCAAAATATAATTTTTTCTGATGATGAACCGTGTTCCAAGAAATGAAAAAGGCATTGCGACAAGCAGCACAACCGTCAATCGCCACTCAAGATAGAACAAAAACGATAAGCCGGCCACAAAGCTTACGACAGTATTAAAAGAGGAACTGTACACATCACCAAAAAACCATTTAATGGTTGAAACATTTGCCATGGTTCTCGACATGATATATCCGGTCTTATTTTTATCAAAAAAGGATTTCGGCAATGCCGTTAATTTTCCGAGAACCATTTTCGTCAGGTCTATGGTAAGGCTGCGTTCAAATCGCAAATTGAAAAATTGCATTACATATTTTAATATCATGGGCAATAATTTTAGAGATCCTAAAACAATCAGAACCGGAAGAAGCAAACTCATATTTTTTGCGAGGATCACATTATCGACGAGATAACGGGTCACCATTGGACCGGGAAGATTGATCAGCATCGATAAAGATGGCAGGGCCGCGCAGACAACAGCCAATTTCCAGTGTTTTTGAAATATGGGCGAAAAATATTTCAGTATTTTGCCGATCTTAGGATAATTTTCATTATTCTTCATTGCATCTTCAGGCAGCTCTTTAGAAATAGAACTTTTGAAGTAGCCAAACCATCTTTTCAGGCGAGCTCTCATAACAACGCTGGTTTTTTCTCTTTTTTCCATAAACACCTGGTTTTCCTGGATTCCCGCATTCGCGGGAATGACGAAAACGGAAGATTTTTGTCTTTATCTTCGGTCTGAAATCGCAAATACTTCCCGGCATCTCTATCATTAGGGAAGTGGTTTTGCAAGATTTTAACCCGCTGGGAGCACAGAGACGTTGTTCCAATATAATGCGAATTTCTGTTTGCCTTGACAGGTGACTCACGATCCCTTATAGTCCCGCTGCAACCGAGATGATAGCATCCGCCTCATGGCGCTCGTATACGAACACCCGAGTCGAGATGACCAATTCTTTATGAAAATCATGAAAACCCCCATATTCAGAAACCGCAGGAGCATTCCGCTCTCCGATTTTGAATACTGCCGGGACTGCGATTTTATCAACTATTGCACCGGAAGCTGTCCGGCCCTTGCCGCAACCCTCCTGAATGATCCCTATCAGCCCAGCCCGGATTCGTGCCTCAGATGGTTTTTGGAAGAAGACAGCCGGCTGCCGGACATGGGTGATTCTTCCCCCGCAAGTGAACCCTGAAGGTCGATGGGCTTTGTCCCACCTGCGAACGGTAGAAATGGCCCATCCCAAATGCTGGTTTATCGAAGAGATGGCGTACATGACAGGGTTCAACCATCAGCACCCCCCCCACTGGTTCACAGCCTCAATCAGTGGAAGAAAGTCAAGCCCTGAACGGCTACGAAGGAAGGAATTTTAAATGAACGATGCGTTAAGTCTCAGTAAATATATGTACGAAACCATTGCCGGGGGTTTCACCAATCAGCTGCCTATTTCATCTGTTTGCAGCGCGAGATGTATTTTTTGTTCAAATCACATGAACCCGTTTCCCATCTATCGGGAAGGGTTTCGTGCTTTGGATGATATAAAAAAGGGCGTTGCTCTTTTAAACCCCAATGCTGAAGAGATACGGATGGGAGACAGTTTGCCCGGGCGTATTTCTGAGGGTGAAGCATTACTCCATCCTGAAATATTGACAGTCCTGAAACTGGTGCGCGAAAAATCACCCAAAAGTGTTATTCAGGTAAACACAAACGGGACTATGCTGACAACTGAATTCATAGATTCGTTGGAACAATTCAAACCCATGAGGTTTACCATATCGTATCATTCGGACAACCCTGAGCACTGGTGCACTGTTTTTAACCTTGACATGGAGAAATACAAGACCGCCAGAAATTGTTTTTTCCAGCTTATGCAAAGGGCGTTTGATGTGCAGGCTGTTATTGTGCCGTTGCCGAACCTTGTTGGATATGAAGATTTGGAGAATACAATAAAGAATTTACGCTGCTATACAAATTACGTCATGGTTTACCCTCCCGGTTACAGCAAAATGGCTGACTCTGAATTGATAAAAACACTGGAATCCGACCCGGGAGAGTTGAGTCTGTTTCTGTCAAGGATGAGAAAAAAGTATAAAATTAATTTGAATAATCTGTCTGATCTTTTGATGCCGTTGAGATTTTTTCCCTATGACTTTATGTTGAGAACGTATAATGGTAAATTTAAAAACGTTCTTTGGATGTTTTCTTCCGCCGCCCACAACAGAGCTAAAAAAATTCTAAAACAGTACGGACCGTCAGTACCGAATAATCATTATGCCGTTAATGTGAGAAATTATACGTATGGCGGAAACATTAACTCTGCCGGTCTTCTTATGGTAAGTGATTTTGACAAGGCTCTTCAGAAAGCGTTAAGAAAGTATTCAAAAGAGAATATTAAAATTGATCTTGTTCTATTGCCTAAAATGGCATTTGATCGTTATGGTGATGATTTGACAACTAAGAATTATTCCGAACTCAGCAAAAAATATGGCATGCCTGTATGGCTGGGATAATTAGATCCCTTGGCTGCATTTGCTTTTTATAATATTGGTTGTTCTGGTATTATAGTAAATTTCTTGTGCTTTTTGCACAAAACTCAATTGATAACTAACCCTGAACACTTAAACCTCTATCAAGGTGTTAACAAATGACGGAAAATAAAGAGACGACAAAAAATAAAAAAGCGCTGAAGGTCCCTGAATGCGGCTATGTTTTGGGCCAGATATATTTCTACCTGACCCAGGGCTGTAATCTTAAATGCCGACATTGCTGGATCGCCCCCAAGTTTCAGACCGAGGATGCAATCTGGCCGTCGGTCGATTTTGAATTATTCAAAGATATTATCGCTCAAGGTATGGAGTTAGGGCTTTCGGGCGTCAAGCTGACCGGCGGGGAACCCCTGATCCACCCCGATATTGAAAAGATCCTTGACCATATCCAGGGAACC